>JANOCH010000217.1:0-8766 GCA_031412015.1 Chitinophagaceae bacterium | reverse complement strand
GAGGTTGTAGCATACTGTCTTACGCCCCATTTGCTGTTGATCAGGTTGCCTAGGTTAACAAAGTCAATACTGAACTGTACTGTCTGCTTGCTTTTTGTATTGATAACAAGGTCCTGCAGAATGCGAAGATCCAATTGACCATACCAGGGACTTTCACCACCATATTTTTCTGTGAAATCTCCTCTTCTTTTATTTAAGTATTCATCCTGGGCGATAAAGTTTTTTAATGTTTGGCGTTGTGTGGCCGGGCTTTGCACATTGCCATTAAGATCAGAGAGAGGGGCGAAAGTCATAGCATCAATCTCTGCATTGGTAGGGACATAGAGGAGGTCGTTTGTTCCGGTGCCATCATTATTGATGTCGCCGCCGTATACATAAGCAAAGCGATTGCCAGATGTCCAGGAACTAAATACTGAGATAGTGGTACCCCATTTTTTATCGGGGCCATAATCAAACTTTCTAGAACCGGCTACGAAGAAGCGATGCTTGTTACCGTAAAGAGAATTAGAGTTGATAGCTTCATTCGCATTATTCAAAATCGGGTTTCTGTCAAAAGCGTCACTGGAAATTTCAGCAGAAATAGAGCTGGCATCTTTGGCTACTCCATAATTATAGGCTGCCATCACAAACAAGCCTCTTGAAAAAGTCCTTTGCGCCTGTAAAGAAAGATTAAACTGGTAGCCTTTTTTTGTATTCGTAAACACATAGGTATTGGCGGCTCCCTGGTTAGCGGCCAGGTATACTTTTCGTTTGTCACCCGTTCCCGAATTCAATGTTCCTGTAGGCGTGCCTAATTTATAATTTCTTACCATCATCGCATTTACGTCCTTGGTATAAGAAACATCAACCGTGAAAACGGTACCGGAAGGAACTTTGAAATCGGTGCCGATATTGGTACGCCATACCTGTGGCCATTTAAAGTTTTTATCCGTTACATTATAAAAAAAGCTGAACGGGTTACCAATATGATTGCCTAACCAAACAAACGGGAAACGACCGGTGAACAGGCCCGAACCGCCGCGGATCTGTACGGTTTTATTCCCTGCGACATCCCAGTTGAAACCAATACGGGGAGATATCAAGGGTTTTTTTGTTGGC
Organism: Chitinophagaceae bacterium; assembly: GCA_031412015.1. Taxonomy (GTDB): domain Bacteria; phylum Bacteroidota; class Bacteroidia; order Chitinophagales; family Chitinophagaceae; genus Terrimonas_B. Next base: position 7,668 of record JANOCH010000217.1, on the reverse strand, counting down.
AGTCTTGTATTGTCAAGATCTTTGCCGGCTCCGTTTGTAATTGGTCTTCCGTCTTTATCAAACAATACCAGCGGATCATTATTTTGTAATGTAGGTGAACTGGCAGTACCACCGGCCGGTACGAATTCAAATTTATTTTTAAAATAAACCGGCATGTCCATACGAACACCATAGGTAAACCTGAATTTATCATTGACCTGCCATTCATCCTGCGCATAAGCGGAAAGCTGTCCTACCGTTAAATAATACCAGCTCCATTGATTAGCTAAGGCCGCGGCTTTAGCTCCATTTACATCCACATCGAGCGGGTAAGCCCCAAAAACATAAGCTCCTCCTGCAGGAACACTATCCTTGAAGGTTTGAATATCCGCGTCGGAGAAAAGGGTAGGGCCATAACCAGTAAGATTAAAGGAGTTGCCAAACTTGAATGATTCAAAGGAAGCACCGAACGTAAAGCTGTGGTTCTTTTTATAAACATTAAAATCATTGGTAACCTGGAATGCATCCTGGTTTAGCACATTGTTGATAGAGAAAGGTTCGTGTCCGGCAATAATATAACGAACGCCACTCTTGGTAATATTCACTACCGGGAATGGTGCAGAAAAAGGATTTCGTTTGTCACGGAAAGTGGTATAAACCACTCTTAACTTATTGGCCATGCCACCACCTCTAAAGTTTGATTTTAATTCAGCGCCAAAGGAGTTCAGCTTGTTGACGATCTCGTAACCTGAGTTCTGAAATTGAAGGGTTGTAAAATCCGGACCACGCCGTCCAATCGCACTTGGGTGAGCCGGTTTATCTTTTTTAGCATCGAGCCCATTATACGTGAAAGATAATTTATGCACGTCGCTGATATTCCAGTCAAGTTTGGCGAGCCATTTATAGTTTATCTGATCAAGAGTGTAACCCTGGTAAGGGCCGGTGTCATATTGGAATCTTGTTCTTAAAATATTACTCACAGCCTGGAGATCTGACTCCAGCACCCTTGAGGTATTGGTTTTACCTACATTCCCGGAATTCTGTGCTACGTAACTTGATGCCGCATCACTTCGTTGTTCTGTTTCAAAACTTACAAAGTAAAAAAGTTTATTTTTTTTCAAAGCGCCACCTAAGGCAAAACCTGTTTGCAATTGGCTAAGTTTGGGTACAACTAACTTATTCTTATCAACTTTTTTGCCTGCCAAGTCTTCATTGCGGAAAAAAACATAAGCCGTTCCGGAAAATTTATTGCTTCCCGATTTGGTAACGGTATTCACACCGGCACCCGTAAAACCGGCTTGTGTTACATCATAAGGCGCCAGGTTTACCTGTATCTGTTCAATAGCATCCAACGAAATAGGTTGAGCGTTGGTTTGCCCACCGGGGGTAGGCGCATCCAATCCAAAAGGATTATTGAATACGGCGCCGTCTAAGGAAAAATTATTATACTGCCCGTTGCGACCACCGAAAGAAATACCATTGTAGTTAGCGGATGCGGAGGGTGCTAAACGGAGATAGTCATCAGCAGAGCGGCTGATAGTGGGCAAAGCTTTCAACAAGCGGTTGCTGATGTTGGTGGAAGCACCTGTTCGTTTATTGTCGAAGATCTTGGCGCCACTCGCGGATACTGTTACATTGCTCAGTTCCGTTGTTTTGCCCTGCAGGGTAAATTCAATGGTATTGTTAAGACCCAGCTCCAGGAAAATATTTTCTGAAACCTCGTCTTTGTGACTGACATGGTTCACGGTTACCCGGTATGGACCACCTACCCTTAAGTTGGGTACAGTAAACCGGCCGTCATCTTTGGTGATCAACACTTGTTTGATACCGGCATCGGGAAATTCTACCGTGACGGTAGCAGATGGAAGACCCTTGCCGGTGGCATCTTTAATAACTCCACTGAGTGTGGCCGTAGTTACCTGAGCAAATAATTGGTTCGATGAAAGGGATAAGAATAATCCCAATAGCAGAATCCAGGATTGTTTTAAAAAGAGTTTTTTCATGCAGATTGTTTTTTGGTAATTCTAATTTACGTATAATTAATAAATCATTAATGAGTCCTGAGTAACTAAAAAATTAATACAGGAATTGAAATAAATAAATTACATTAATCAATTTTGATGATCCGTAATTAGCAAGAGATCGTATGCGGGTGGCAGGCAGTTATTCCAGGGCAGGCCAATTTTCTTTTACAGCGATCACAATAGTCGTTCCCACTGTTATCAAGAACAGGAATTTTCCTGTTCTCTTCGGACATTATACACTTATTAAAGTTACAGTGATCTAGTCCTAAGTTATGACCAATTTCGTGAATAATTACCGATCTCAATCTATGTTTTAAAAGTTTTGTATCGGCGGTCTTGAACAAATAGTCAGAAACTACGCTGCATTTGCCGGGATGATCGCCAAAACCGAGAACAACGGAAACATTCTTTCCCCACAGCTTATTAGCTGTGTTATCTTCATTTTTTTTAAACATGAAGATGTTTTTATGGGTAAGTCCCACCACCTCTATGATCTCTTCATTTAAAAGCCCCGAAAGCATATTCAGTATCGAGTCGGCTGAATAAAGTTCGGCGTTTGGCGCTAAGCGGAATGCCGGAGGGATAGGCAAAGGTTTTAAAATGATCACACTCCTGTTATAGAAACTACGAAGTTCATTGCGCATAAAACTAAGCTGCTCCACATTATAATCACCCAGTGGCTGAAGTGCAATGATTTTATGTTGATTTTTTTCCTGGAAAAAATTATCCTCGTTTTTAATGCAGCCTGGTATTGTAAGTAATGCGATTGCTGATATGAAAACTTGTTTAATTGTCATTTCATTAAAGCTGTTAATCCAATTTACGATAATTTTAATGGAGACTGTATTGAACCGATGGAAACGTATACAATCATTCGTCATTTAAGACCTTATCCCTTGCGTGGTTTTCTTTATCTTCCCTGTTTAAAAATAGCTGCATGTATTATAATAAGCTTAGCATCGTGATCTTTTTTTTGGCCATAGCCGGTATGGCCCAGGGACAAGACAAGAAAGAAAAAGAAAAAAAATGGGACGTCAGCAATCCGCCAGCTGGCGGACCTTTTAAAGAAGTTTCTTTTACGGTAAATGAAGGCACCTGGATGAACGTAGATATTTCGCCGGATGGAAAAGAAATAATGTTCGATCTCCTGGGTGATATTTATAGTATGCCCTTCAGCGGAGGCGAAGCTAAAGTATTGCGGGGAGGTCATGCCTTTGAAGTGCAGCCCCGGTTTAGTCCCGATGGAAAAAAAATATTATTCACGTCAGATGCCGGCGGCGGCGATAATATCTGGATGATGAACCGCAACGGCAGTAACGCTGTACAAATTACCAAAGAAAGTTTCCGGCTATTGAATAATGGGGCCTGGTCTCCCGATGGAGAATACATCATCGCCCGCAAACATTTTACATCAACCCGTTCCTTAGGTGCGGGGGAAATGTGGTTGTATCATATAAGTGGTGGGGGTGGACTACAACTTACGGAAAGAAAGAATGATCAGCAGGATGTAAATGAACCCGTCGTATCACCCGATGGACGTTATGTCTATTTCAGCGAGGATATGTATGCCGGAGGTTTTTTTCAATACAATAAAGATCCCAACAACCAGATATTCGTCATCAAACGGTTTGACCGCGAAAAAGGAAAAACAGAAACCGTGACTGGCGGACCTGGTGGCGCCATGCGGCCACAAATTTCACATGATGGGAAATTTCTATCGTTTATAAAAAGGGTTAGAGCTAAAACTGTTTTATTTCTCCGCAACCTTGCAACAGGAGATGAATGGCCGGTATATGACCAGCTGAGTAAAGATCAGCAGGAAGCCTGGTCCATCTTTGGTTTATATACCGGGTATGCCTGGACACCGGATGATAAACAAATCGTGATCTGGGGCAATGGGAAAATCTGGAAGCTTGATGTGAACGGTGTCAATAAAGCAACCGAGATCCCTTTTACCTGTAATGTTAAACAACGCATTTATGGTGCTGTTCGTTTTCCGCAAGAAATAAACCCGGCGAAGTTCACTGCCAGGGTAATAAGGCAGGCAATTACTTCACCTGATAGAAAGTGGTTAGTGTTTAATGCGGTCGGTTATTTATGGAAAAAAGAGCTGCCGGCCGGTAAGCCACAACGAGTCACTAACGGAATTGATTTTGAATTTGAGCCGCAATTTTCCGCTGATGGTAAAACATTACTTTATACCAGCTGGAATGATTCCACCGCCGGAGCTATTTATAAACTGAACTATCAGCAGGCTGGTGCAGTGCCGGTAAAATTGAGCAAATCAAAAGCTATCTATCGTGCCCCATCATTTTCGCCGGATGGTAAATGGATCGTTTTTCGGAAGGAAGGCGGCAGCGATGTATTAGGGCCTGCTTACACTGCAGAGCCCGGTATCTATATTTGTGATTCGGAGGGCAACAATGAGAAATTGGTTACGATAAATGGTAATACACCCAGGTTTAATAAAAAAGGGGATAGGATCTTTTATCAAATCGGTAGCAGCATGACCAGCGTCAAATTAGACGGTGAAGATGAAAAGGTTCTTTTAAAAAGTACCTACGGAAACCAGTTCACGGTTTCGCCGGATGAAAAATGGATCGCTTTTATTGACCTGCACAAAGCCTACATAGCCGCTTTTCCGCAAACTGGAAAAACAATTGACATTGGAAGTGGTACCACCGATTTTCCTTTGAAAGTAATTACAAAAGATGCCGGGTATAACCTGCACTGGAGTAGTGATAGTCGTCATTTGCATTATACACTGGGCAGCCAGTATTACACCATTAATTTGGAGGATCGTTTTGAGTTCATCGCCAATAAACCTGACTCTTTGTTTAAAGTACCGGAAAAGGGAATAGAGGCAGGACTGGAAATAAACATGGATAAACCTAAAGGGGTTGTTGCTTTCACTAATGCAAGGATCATTACGATGAAAGGCGATGAGACAATAGAAAACGGGACAGTGTTGGTAGAGGAAAACGTTATCAAAGCGATTGGTAAAGCAACAGAGGTCAAGGTACCCGCAGGTGCGAAGCAAATTGATTGCAGCGGCAAAACAATTATGCCCGGATTTATTGACGCCCATGCCCACGGTGATCATTTCCGCAGCGGTATCACGCCGCAAAAACATTGGGCCTATTATGCCAATCTTGCTTACGGTGTTACCACTATGCACGATCCCTCCGCAAACAGCGAGATGGTATTCGCCCAAAGTGAGATGCTGAAAGCGGGAGTGATGACGGGACCAAGGGTATTTTCTACCGGCACAATCTTATATGGTGCAGATGGAAATTTCAAGGCGGTGATCAATTCGATCGATGATGCAAGAAGTGCCTTGAGAAGAACAAAAGCTTTCGGCGCTTTTTCGGTAAAAAGCTATAACCAGCCCAGGCGTGAGCAAAGACAAATGATCATACAAGCGGCAAGGGAATTGAATATGGAAGTAGTACCGGAGGGGGGCTCTTTTTTTTATCACAATACGAGTATGATTTTGGATGGACATACTACCATTGAACACAATATGCCGGTGGCCCCCTTGTTTAATGATGTGATCCAATTATGGAAGAATTCTAAAACAGCGTATACTCCTACATTAATTGTGAGTTATGCCGGTGTGAGCGGTGAATACTACTGGTACCAGCATAGCAATGTCTGGGAAAAAGAGCGGTTGCTTCGTTTTACCCCGCGATCTGTCATTGATACGCGAAGCCGTCATCGTACCATGTTGCCGGAGGAAGAGTATGACAATGGCCATATTCTGGTTTCAAGAAGTTTGAAGAAACTGATGGATGAAGGAGTAAAAGTGAATATGGGGGCACATGGGCAGATACAGGGGATAGGTGTTCATTGGGAAATTTGGATGATGCAGCAAGGCGGTATGACCAACCACCAGGCTTTGCAAACGGCTACGATCAATCCCGCCTTTAGCTTAGGCTTTGACAAATGGATCGGTTCTTTAGAAACAGGAAAACTGGCGGACATACTGGTCCTCGATAAAAACCCCCTGGAAAATATCCGTAATACCGAGAGTGTCCGTTATACGATGGTAAATGGACATTTATATGATTCGGAGACGATGAACGAAACGGGGAATGTCAATAAAGCAAGAGCGAAATTTTATTGGGAGCTGAATAGAAACGCTGATAGTTTTCCCTGGCATGATAAGACAACAGAGGAAGGTTGTATGTGCGGAAAGCATTAAGGGGCATAAGACGAAGAGCAATTTGATATAGCGATTTTACGCTTTGACCGGTTGCCGGCCCTTGATTTTTTTGCCGATCGCATTCGCACCTCCAACGATCCATAATCCGATAATAAGAATTGTTAACATAGCTTTATTTTTTTATTACGAAAGAGAAGAACTCCATTCTAAATCGTATGACCCGTTTTTTTCCTTTACACAGGTAAATAAAAACCGGGTGATAAAGGGCATATTGATTATTTCGTCCTGTTCGGCGATAGCTACCGTTCCACCTACATAGGTTTCCGTGGATGATGTTTCGATCGCTTTCCAGTTCTTTGGTACAACCGCTTTGCTGTACCCGATATCATAATGACGATAGGCCAGTTTCTCTACCAGGTCTTCCAAAAAACCTGGCTGATCAAAGGTGGCGCTGATGACTAAAGTGTTGTTCATGACTTTAAATTTTGTATTTCCGTTCCCTTCTAACAATAAGACGCCATTTACCGTGTTGATGGTAACAAGGAAATGTGAAAATTTTCTTGGAAAACAAGGGTATAGGATGGCTGGCGGAATTCAGCGGTCAGCGGTTAAAGATCAGGATAAGGAGCTACTGCAGGTGATCTTATAATCATTCATCTCATCCCTGGTACAGAAAACAAAGAATCTCGATACAGCGGGTATGCTGAGTCTTTTTAACGCAAAGGGATTATTTGATTCAAAAAATATCTCAACGGTACCATGTACCGGTGTCTCTGCCGCACAGCTTTCAATTTCTTTATAGCGAAATGAAAAATCACCCAGTCCCTCAAGGTTGTTATCCATTCTTCTCCTTGCCGGCAGGTTGTCCTGTACAAATTTTTCCAATAGTCTCTCCTGGAAGGCGGCCTTACTTTCTACTGATGTTATACCTTTTGTCTGTTTCATGTTGCAAGTTTTTAAAGTTGCGGTTGAATTTCCCCCTCACCAGTAAGCCAAACAGGATGCCAGAAAAAAATCAAAGGAGAAATAAGCCGCTCAATTCATTAAAGATCAAGCCCATTTAAATATACGTTGTCGGATATGCGACAGATTGAAGTGGGGGAAAAATTCCCAATATTTTGTAAGTGGTTACAATAAGTTGGGAATAAAAATTTCGGTCAATAGGGGAGAAAAGATCAATACTTATTTCACAAACTCAAACTTATCTCCATCAAAGAGACCCAGGTCACTCAATTTCAAATGAGGTATCACCAGCAATGCCATAAATGATAGGGTCATAAAAGGAGAGGCGAGGGTAGAACCGGCTTCCTTAGCGGCTTTATCTATCAATGAATATTGTTGGGCTACATGATAACCATCTTCATTACTCATTAAACCTGCTACGGGCAAAGGGACAATAAGTTCAAGGTTGTCTTTTATACAACTGACGCCACCCCGGTGTTCAATGATCATATTGACCGCTTTGCAAATGCTCTCATCATCGATCTTCGTCAGAACGGC
>JANOCH010000216.1:0-3590 GCA_031412015.1 Chitinophagaceae bacterium | reverse complement strand
CAGTCATATACTTTTTGCTTGTCGGTTTTGGAGGGAATATGCTCCGCCATTTCACCATATATATTCTTATACAGGATACTTTCCTTTGGCAGCGCGAGATTTACAAATCCTCCATTCACAATTTGCTGATAAGAATTAGCGATTTCCAGGTAAGGCTTGTAAGCACCTGTTACATGGCAACCCGATTTGGCACAACTGGTACTAAACAAAGGCGCTAACTCCGTCTTATAGCTGACTTGTTTGGGAGGCCCATCGGAGTCTTCCGCCAGTTCAGGTTTAATGATATCCTTATAACAACTGGAAAAAGCGATCCCTGATGCCAGTACTATGGCTATATATATAAATAATCGTTTCATTATTGACAGGTTTAAGAGTGATTATTTATTGTGGAAGTTTGCGTTGCACTCAATCTCCATCTTATCAGAAATACTGGTACTGGTTATACCAAAATCTCTGCAATTGAACTGGAACTTAAGCTGCAGACCAAAGACCTCATATCCTGCTGCGGTACCAAATTGTACAGCCTTTTTGGGTACATATTTTAGCGTTCCTATTATTCCACTTTTAGTAAGAGGTGTAGCTAATTTACCCTGGTAGGTAAGGCTAAGTGTTACGATATAACCATTACTTGCAGGGTCGAATTTGACTTCAGTGGATTTTATCTTCGCCAGATTGGAGAAAGACAGATTCTGGGTTCCGGTAACGATAGCTGTGGTACCCATACCGGCAATATTACAACCTGCATCACGCCCCGGCTCCCCTGTATTGGACGTATTGATCTGAACATATCCATTGAAATAGGTCTTAGCCGGCTCATTCTCATAAAAAGCCCATGAACTGTCTGCCAGTGGCTGACCTGTTACAGCATAGTTGATGGCTTTTGCATCCGTTACATCATGCACTCCAAACTGGTTAAAACGACCAGTAAGAAGGCCGGATGCGCCAACATAGTTAGTAGTCCAAAGAACACTTGAGTGAGTTTTGTCGAATTTCCATTCGTTGGGATTTCCTGGAGTTATATTACCCGGAAGGTGCACATTAGTGCCGCGGGTACTTTCGAAGGGAGCTGTAAGCTGAATGGGTACCAGCAGGTCGTTGTCACGGGTGCAACTAATTATATACCCATATCCGCTGATGAGAATAAGAAGGATCATCAGCAATTTGTTGCTAAGCAGTTTCATAAAAAGTTATTTTAAAATATTATAAAAAGAGAGATTACTTTGAAAAAAACACGTTTAAGTTTGAAAAACTCTTTCTACTTAAAAAAGAAATGTTTAAAATCAAAGCGCAAATTATACTGGAAGAAATGACCAACCCATGACTTTAGTCAAACAAGGCAATGAGATTTCTCATTTATCTATGGAAAGCATTTTCTGCGGGAGACATTAGTTATTTGAACTTGCTTATCAATGGCACCATCCAAAATAAATCGCAAATATTTAAAGTTATTGAGTTTTGCTACCATCAGTTTTATACAATTCGGGAATTATGTTACAATATTCACACATAGGCTGCCGCTACTACCACCAGCAGCACTATATGATTCCAGTATTGAGCCAACAATTAATGAATTTCGTTATCGGGACCTTATGGCAATTCTTCAATACTTAACTCTGGAAGATCCATTATTGACCTTTAACCGGCGATAGATAAGGTAAATTAAGGTAACAGTAACTAGGCACCCGATATTCAGCAGAAGGCTATCAGTATATAATTTCATATCGTTCCTTATTATATTTTCATCATTTTTAAAAGCAGGGAATGTAAAGAACAAGTCCTTCAATAAGAAAAAGAAAAAAACAAAGCTGTGCAAAAGGCTAAGTACCGGCCTCTTCGCAAGGGAAGGTATCCAAAAGATCATGGCCAGTATCCCCCAGCCAACAAGCCACGGTTGTTGTACCAGATAATCGATACTTTCAGCAGAACGATCAAGGTACATATTTCTGAGCTGCAATCCCAGGTATAGGGTACCTATCAGTGCATAGGAAAAAGGCAAAAGTGAAAATATTTTTCCCTTCACTTGATTTTTTGATGGCTTATTTCCTGTGATGAAAAACACGATAGTATAGATCATAGGATATCCGGAGAAAAAAGCGATGGATTCAAGCCGTTGGAGGTAAGCAAAAAATGTATCGTTCATTTGTCACATCGATTATCGTACTACTATATATATGGCAGAATTCAAATTAAAACCTCTAATCCGGCTACCCATCAGCATACAGCAGCAGCCGCTGAAAATGATCACCTTGATTGAATCAGCTGCCACAAATAAAAGCAATTATTACTACTCCCGGTTCCGAAGATGAAAATATTATACCTCAGAAAAAAATGCTTTACCGGGATTAAATTAGTGCTTTAAATTCCCGAGCCAGTTAGGAAATCAGCCTTCCTGCTCCGTTTTCAATAAGAAACATTAAATAAGAAAGGGCCAGGATAGACATCCAGCCCTTACCTTTTAATCAAATATCTAATGAAAGAAAGATAAAAGTAGTTTCAGAATGAATAACGGCAGGTAACACCGGTCATGATACTTGCTGATTTAAAACAGGTTTTGACCGGAAACTGGAAAAAATAAACGGATCGTACCCTCATCATACAACGAAGCCATGCCCGGGGCTAATTTCAGATCATAAACGCTGCATGACAAAAGTCTTGTTTTCCCTTAACCTAAATCAGCCATTTTTCATCGCATGATGCTGACTTTTGCTGCCTATGGAAAGTATAAAAATCAACCCGCTGCTGATCAGGAAATACAATCAACCGGTGCCAAGGTATACCAGTTACCCAACCGTGCCATACTGGAAAAACGACCTGGCGGTTGACAAATGGCAGGAAGTATTCGCTGACCAATTCAATATGCACAATGCCGCAGAGGGAATAAGCATCTATATACACCTGCCCTTTTGCGAATCGCTGTGTACGTACTGTGGCTGCAATAAAAAGATCACGCAAAACCATTCCGTAGAAGAAGAATATTTGAAAGCTATTGAAAAAGAATGGAAGCTATACAGGAAGCTGATGAACCAGACCCCGGTCATCAGGGAAATACACCTGGGTGGTGGCACACCTACTTTTTTCTCACCCATTAATCTCGAATACCTGCTTAACACCTTGCTAAAAACAAGCATCGTACACCCCCAGCATGAATTCAGCATAGAGGGCCATCCGAATAATACTACCAGCGAACACCTTGAAACATTGTATTCGTTGGGATTTCGTCGCATCAGTTATGGTGTGCAGGATATGGATCCCGATGTTCAACGAATAATCAACCGCATACAGCCCATTGAAAACGTACAAAAAGCAACTGAAGAGGCAAGATCAGCCGGTTTTACCTCGGTTAATTTTGACCTTATCTATGGCCTGCCCCTGCAAAGCCTTCAAAGTATAGAAAAAACGATCAACCAGGTAATCGGGTTGAAACCCGACAGGATCGCTTTTTACAGTTATGCCCACGTGCCATGGACAAGCAGGGTGCAGCGTTTATTTAATGAAGCAGATCTGCCGGATGCCGAAGAAAAAATACGATTGTACCTGAAAGGAAAAGAGTTGTTGTTGGCCAATGGTTACTTTGATATTGGTATGGACCA
>JANOCH010000215.1:0-6291 GCA_031412015.1 Chitinophagaceae bacterium | reverse complement strand
CTTTAAAAATCGCCGGTAATTCTTTCAGATTTCGGAACTGCGGTGTGCAGAAAAGATCAAAGGCTTTTGCAGCCGCTTTTTTTTTCGAAACAGCTGCTAATAATTTGAATTTGGTTCTTATATAGGCAACAGCGAGTTTTTGTCCTAATTTCATGCTGTACAAATTTATTCGATAAATTTAAATTAACCGTCAACGACGGACCCGGAGTATGGATATAGTAATGATCGGTTCAGGAAATGTGGCGGCTGTACTGGGAAGAAAATTCGATGCTGCCGGTCACAAGATCGTACAGATCATCAGCCGCAATGCGTCGGCCGCTACTGAACTGGCTTATGAATGGGATACTGAATCATCCAATTATTTCAGCGTCATTAATAAAAACGCGGACATCTACATTTTAGCCGTATCGGATAATGCCCTGACTGAAATAGTTCATGATCTTAAACTTCCCGGAAAAGTGGTGGCGCATACAGCCGGATCTGTTCCAAAAGAGGTTTTAAAAAATGTTACGCAGCACTACGGCGTATTTTATCCGTTGCAAAGCATCCGGAAAGAAGTAACACGCCTGCCGGATATTCCCATTTTTTTTGAAGGAAGTGATGATATCGCCACCGCCACGTTAAAAAAACTGGCTGAATCTATTTCATATCAGACACCGGTTTTCGCCAACAGCGAAGACAGGATGAAACTACATGTGGCCGCTGTGATCGTCAACAATTTTACCAATCATCTTTATGCATTGGCGGAACAATACTGTAAAAAGGAGGGTATAGATTTTCGCCAGTTGGTGCCGCTGATCGAAGAAACGGTTCATCGTTTGAAAACAAATTCTCCCGGTGATACATTGACCGGTCCGGCTATCCGGGATGACAGTGCCACGATTCAAAAACATGTTGAGCTTTTGAAAGATCATCCGCAGCTGCAAAAGATCTACCAGGTATTGACAGAAAGTATTCAACAAATGAAATGAGGTTGAATCAAGAATTAGCAAATCAAATTGGCTTTTGTATTCGCTCTTCAACCTGTCATCCATGAAGTTAACTTCCTGACGAGTCAAACTAATTCATCCTTTTACGATATTTTTGCGACCCGTTATATTGGTATCAGCAACAGGTAATTGAAATGATATACGGATGTACAAGATCAAGTTTAGATTTCAGCAAACTGGCTTAAGCCCTGTTACTTTGAAAAATATTGAGCCTGGATACAGCTTATTGGAAATTGCGCTTAATAACCGTATCGACCTTCATCATGATTGCGGTGGCATTTGTTCCTGCAGCACCTGTCATTTATACATCGAAAAAGGAGAGGAGTTTGTCGCAGAAATGAACAAAAGGGAAAAAGACCTTATTGAACGAGAAGCAAATCGAAGACTGGATTCGAGACTCGCCTGCCAATGCCTGTTAAAAGAAGGCGGAGGCGATATAGAAGTGATTATACCTGATCAGACTCAGAGACTATTTGAAAATTCAGCAATTTGAGCATTTGAAAATATAGTTTTTAAATGCTGCTATTAATTTTCAAATTTACACCTCGTCAAATTTTCAGATTATAATGGGCTTTGTTGAATCACCGAAACGTTAAACGATAGTGAAGAAAACATTTCAACCGAAATACAATGGATCTCTTTAGGAAAATCACCACCTTCATCTTTGATATGGATGGAGTCTTGACCGACGGAACAGTACTGGTAATGGAAAATGGTTTGCAGGCGCGCCGGATGAGCATCAGGGATGGTTATGCTTTGCAGCTGGCAGTAAAAAAAGGTTATCGTCTTTTAGTGGTTTCAGGTGCAAATTCGTTGCCTGTTACAGACAGGTTGAATAAATTGGACATTACGGAAGTACACATGGCTGTTCTCAATAAAAAAGCTTTTGTAGAAAAGTACATGGCGGCTAACAACCTGGTAGTTGATGAAATATTATACATGGGCGACGACGTACCTGATTATGCTGTAATGTCGATGGTTGGTTTACCGGTTTGCCCTGCCGACGCCGTGGAAGAGATCAGGGCCATTTCAAAATACATTTCACCGTCTACCGGTGGCAATGGATGTGTACGGGATGTCATCGAGCAGGTTTTAAAACTAAGGGGTGATTGGCAGCACGAGGATGATGTCGCATCTAAATAAGTGAAAAATCAATGTTTGAAATCCGCAACACCAATTGTTTGTTCCCCGGTCTTCTGGGGTTAATTGATATTTTGATATGTTTGTTCCCGGGTTTGCTTCCTTATTAGGTTATGCTATATTTTTGAACCACATAGAATCATAGACACATAGACATAACACATAGACGAATGCGAATCACTAAAAAATATTTAAATGAACTTACTTATCAGGTGATAGGTTGCGCGATAGAAGTGCATAAACATCTGGGTCCGGGTTTATTGGAAAGTATCCGCCTGAGGCGGATGCTTTTTGCGGGAGTTGAACTTACGGGCTTAGCTAATAAAAGCCAGATTTGGGTACCTCTGGAATATAAAGGCTTGCTTCTTGACACAGAATTGAGATTGGATGTGTTAGTGGAAGATCTGCTGTGTGTAGAATTGAAAGCCCAGGAAGGTCTTTTGCCAATACATGATGCAATCCTGCTCTCTTATATGCAAATGCTGCAGAAGCCAAAGGGTATTCTTATAAATTTTCATTGTGTAAACATTTTTAAAGAAGGGCAGAAAACCCTTGTAAATAACCTGTTTTCTGTATTGCCGGAAGAATAATTAAAACTAATGTGATAGCCTATGTATCTATGTGCCTATTGTGGTTCATTCTTCTCAATTTTATCTGCGCAGCACCTGCAAATATTAATTAGCCTCTTCTCGCTTTCTACTTCCTGCTTTATCTTTTGTGATGTATCTTGCCAAAAAGAATAATTCATGAGATTGATCACGGCTTTCTTAAAGTTGATACGACTGCCCAATCTTATGTTTATTGCTTTAACCCAGGTACTATTCCTGCTTTGTATCTATCATCCTTTATACAAAGGTGATATCCCTGCCCACGATACCCGTAATTTTATTTTATTAGTTTTTGCCTCCTTGTTTATAGCCGCCGCCGGTTATATCATCAACGATTATTTTGATATTAATATTGATGAAGTGAACAAGCCGGAAAGAATGGTGGTTGATAAAGTGATCAGCCGTCGATGGGCAATTGCCTGGCATTTTATGCTGAGTTCTGCGGGAGTGCTGCTTACCATGCTGGCCTTACCGATATTGGGAAAATGGTATTTAATAGGGGCGAATATTTTTTGCGTAGCCCTCTTGTGGTTTTATTCCACAACGTTCAAACGAAACCTGCTGATCGGTAATATTGCCATATCGCTGCTAACGGCGTGGACGATACTCCTGATCTTTTTTTCCAAATTATCCGTATCCGATGCTTTTGGCACCAACCATCCCGGGCAATCCAAATTTTTTCGTTTCGCATTTTTATACGCCGGATTTGCTTTCATACTTTCCCTGATACGGGAAGCTATAAAAGATATTGAGGATATGCCGGGCGATGCCCGTTATGGTTGCCGTACCATGCCCATTGTATGGGGAGTCAATGCCACCAAGGTTTATATCGCCGTCTGGACGGTCATACTTATTGCCATGCTGGTGGTGGTACAGGTTTATATATTGCAGTTTCGATGGTGGTGGGCCGTAGTCTATTGCATAATACTGATCATACTTCCGTTACTGTATATTTTTTTCAAGCTATTCAAAGCTTCTTCTACAAAGGATTATCATCAGCTCAGCCAATGGGCGAAGCTGGTCATGCTGACGGGAATTCTTTCCATGGTATTTTTTTACTTTTATCTATCTTGAACTTACTCTTCCCACAGATCGTTAATTGATCTGTTTTAAATAATATTTAGAATGAACAAAATAATTCTCGCCTCGCAATCACCACGTCGTAAACAATTGCTGGAATGGGCGGAAGTTCCTTTTGAAATAGTAGTAAAAGAAACCGATGAAGCTTATCCAGACGGATTGACGGTGGATGAAGTGGCCATGCACATCGCCCGCAACAAAGCGCTGGCTGTCCAGGATATTGTGGCGCCGGGTTCAATAGTATTGGCGGCCGACACCATTGTCGTTCTAAATAAACGAATCATTGGTAAACCCAAAAGCAGGGAAGATGCGATAGCCATCCTCAGCGATCTTGCAGGCAACCAACATGCGGTAATAACCGGAGTGGTGATCCGCAGGCAGGAAAAAGAAACTGCGTTCGCCGATACGACAGAAGTTGTTTTTCACGAACTCAGCAGGAAGGAGATTGAATTCTACGTTGATAAATACAAACCTTTTGATAAAGCCGGCGCCTATGCTATACAGGAATGGATCGGCGTGGTCGGTATTAAATCGGTCAGCGGCGATTTTTATAACGTGATGGGTTTACCGGTGAGCAGGGTGGTGAGGGAATTGGACAAATTTTAACGGCAAAATTTGAGGATTTAAACATGGTGTCCTGCAGTTGCCTTCATAAATTGATGGCTGCAAAACTTCAACACCTTGTTTCTGAACGAACGCCTGCTGCAATTCATCTGGCAATTCCAGTATTTTAACAAAAATGAACTGGCGACAACTGACGCAGAGCCAGTTCAGGTCGTCACTCCCGGACAATTCAACAGCAACCAGGGACCGGATTTCAGTAATGCTAAAATTATCATTGGAAATACAATATGGGCGGGTGCCGTTGAGCTGCACATTAATACAACGGATTGGCAAAGGCACAAACACCAGGAAGATAAAAACTACAACAATGTAATTCTCCATGTAGTATGGGAAGATGATGGAAGACGGAACCCGATAGCTATCGGGTCTGTTCCGGCAAATAATGAACGGAACAGCGTTCCGTTTTCCGTTCCGATTTTAGAACTAAAAAGCAGGGTAGCGAAGATATTGTTACAACGCTACGAAGAGTTGATGAATTCACCTTCCTTTATCCCTTGTGAAAAAAGTATCGCTCAAGTCCCGGATATTATGTGGAAAAGCTGGAAAGAAAGATTGCTTGCCGAACGCCTTTTAAGGAAGGCTGCTATAGTGGAAACTTACCTTCAACAAAACAACCATCATTGGGAAGAAACGTTTTGGTGGCTACTGGCAAGGAATTTTGGCATGAAAGTAAATAGCGATGCTTTTGAAGCCGTTGCCCGTTCTTTACCCTTAACCATTTTAGCCAAACATAAAAACCAGATCCATCAATTGGAAGCTTTGCTATTGGGACAGGCCGGGCTGCTGGAAAAAGATTTTGAAGAGGATTATCCAATTTTGTTACAAAAAGAATACAGGTTTTTACAAGGCAAATACAATTTACATCCAACCAAAGTTCCGGTTTTTTCGTTACGGATGAGACCCGGCAATTTTCCAGCTATCCGGTTGGCGGAACTGGCCATGCTGGTACATGAATCGTCCCACCTGTTCCCGAAAGTCAAAGAAGCGTCTTCCGCCAAGGATATCCGAAAATATTTTGAAGTAACCGCCAACGATTACTGGCATTATCACTACCAGTTTGATGAAATAGCAACTTTTAAAAAGAAAAAGACCGGCGCATCTACTGTCGACAACATCATTATCAATACCGTAGCGCCTGCTTTATTTGCTTACGGAAACTATCATGGAGAAACAAAATATAAAGACAAGGCCTTGCAATGCCTGGAGGAAACACCCGCCGAACAGAACCTGATCACCAAAGGATTTAAGCAATTAAATATTGAATGCAATAATGCCTGGGATTCCCAGGCATTGATCGAATTAAAAAATGAATATTGTTCCCGGTACAGGTGTCTTGATTGCGTTGCGGGAAACAGCATTCTCAGGAAACAAGGCATTCCGGCCTGATCGGCTTCATCTTTTTAAAATAGTTTGAGCGATATATTTCTTGCTCGTTCGAATGTGAATGATATAAATTCCCGGTTCAATTTTATCCATCACTAATAATTCTACCTGGCCTGCATTTGTCTTTGTTGAATAGCTAATGCGAATATTTCGGCCGGTAATATCGGTTAATATGATCTGCTCTGGAAACATGCCCTGGCCATAACTGATGGAAAATTTATTATCAAATGGTATTGGGTAAATAGCCAGATCAGCGCCGCTCTTCTCAAAAAATATTTTTTCGGTTTTACTGTTAACTGTTTTGCCGGTAACAGAATCAATAATCTATTCCCTTCTGCATGGAAGCTTCGAATGCAAATCCCAAAAGAATCGTATTTCTGTATCACTGAGTACATTATCGCACGCTGATTAATTCTCCATTGTCGAATGAGTCGATTCCTTGAATCGACGACCATTGTCGAAGGAGT
>JANOCH010000214.1:0-3279 GCA_031412015.1 Chitinophagaceae bacterium | reverse complement strand
GTCTTAAACTTTGGCTTCCGCTTCCCAGGCTAACACTCAGTATTTTACTGTAAACTACCTTGCCGGTTGTTTCTGTAGCCTTTATACGATAGTAACTAACTCCCTGTGCAGGATTGGCATCAAATGCACTGTAGTCCGCCTTATCATTTTGGTTACTGGTTGGCAACTGCTGGCCGATAGAGCTGAAATCAGTTCCATTGGAAGAACGCTCAATTGAGTAGCCAGCAACATCCTTCTCGGTAAGGTTGCTCCATTCGATTTGAATACCGTTATTTTTCTCGAACGCTTTTACATTAGCAAATAATACTGGTAAAGGGTTATCCAGGAAAGAACTGCTTGCAAGCGTAAAAGGGCTGAAAGTAGCAACTGAATTTTGTGAAGTAACAGTTCCCGATGTGTTATCTCCGGTACTTGCTGAGCGGCCTTCATTGATCCATGTACCACCCACAAAATGAGCAACACGAAGTGTAACCGGGTTCGTAACATATACAGTTGAACTACCACAAGGGCTAACGCTTTCCCATGAAAGTGTAACGCGGGCATTAACACCAGCACCACCACCTGTACGGGTAAGGTCCCAGTATTCGCAAGCACTGATCTGTGTGATACCTGCACCTAATGTACCGCCTCCTGGATTGCTTCTCACGAATTCAGCTCTGAAAGTCGCATTTCCTGAAGGAGTTCCGATGCCAATTGTACGATAACCTTCACCTGCTTTTCCTACCGGAAACGTGAACGCAGTATTACCCGTTTTCGCCAACGGTCCGTTAACAAAAGAAGTAGCTGTTGGAGCTGTCGCAGATCCTGCTGTACCTATAGTAAGAAGATTAGTTATGGTTGTTATCATACCTTCTGAAAGTGTCAATTTACGACTAACGTTCAGCGGCATATCAAGGTTAACATCGCCACCATTTACTGAGTTATTGATTGTAAGGTCACGAACAGAATTAGGAGTAGAGGTTGTAAAGACACCGGTACCAGCTCCCTGGAATTCATACTCCGCAAGACTACTATATGTTCTTGTCATTTGTATTGATCCTGCTGCACCCAATCCATTAGCATTAGCAGTAATAATTTTACCGCCAGACGCCAGGGCAAAGGTTCCGGTTGATCCGCTCAAAACAGAAGTACCAAAATCAACTTTTGCATTATTCATTATGGTAAAGTTGATCGCATTTGAAATGGTACCACCTGATTTTGTAAAGGCCTGAACTGTCGTACCGCTGAAATTAACAGTAGCCACACTTGTTGCGCCTGGAGTTCCACCCCTTGTCAATGTACCACCGCTCATATTAAAGTCTCCACGTACATTTAAATTATGAGATTCGCTTGTTCCCACCAGCGTCAATCTTCCGCCTGTCTGGATATAATCTCCCGCAACAGTTGTGGCAGTAGTACCGCCACCGAAATTTTTCAATATAATGCTACCGGAACCTGTATTGGCAACTGTAAAATCACCATTAATTGTGGTTACACCGGCTGCAAAAGAAAAGTTGAGAGCCTGTGAAGGACTATCCCAGGTGAAATTGCCAAAGGTCTGATTCAAATTTCCAACCGCGGCATTGATCATTCCATTAACACTGGCAGTAGAAGTGCTGTTCCATGTTGCCAAAGGAAGAGAACCTCCATTGCGTGCATGAATATATGTACCACCGGAAAATGACATCCTGCCAGCGGTACCAAGTATGATTCCGCTATTTTGAATAAGGCCGGTAACCGTCGTTAAAACGTTGTTGTTATCTGCATCATATGTCCTGTTTGCTTCAACAATAAAATTACCGCTGATAGCAGCCCTTGTAGGGTTACCGGCAGCACCGGAAGCAAGTGTCATATTGATATTGGTACCCATGGTAAGTTGTGCATCAGCATCTATTACGAAATCATCGCTGGCTGCGCCGTTGGCGATGGTGATTATTCTTGCCACTGTATTTACCAAACGAATGTTGGAGTTGCCAAGAACCGAAAGGCTATTAAGTGTAATATTACCTCCCTGGGCTACCCTGGTAATGGTTAAAGAAGTGTTGTTCGGGATGATCACAATATCATTCGCCGCCGGAACCCCATTATCCCAGTTCGCCGGGTTGTCCCAGTTTGAATTGGCTCCTCCTACCCAGGTAGTCGTTTTCGACCAACCGATGGTAGCCAGCAGCATCGTCATTAAAAGAAAGTAGACTTTTTTCATTGCTCAGAAATTTAAGTTGTATGGAAAATAATTATTCGCTTTCTTAGGGTAAACCAGGAAATGGATCGCTGAGCTTTTGAAAGGAGTTGGATAAAAAATGGCATTATTGCCTCTATCTTGATACACAAGAATCACCATATGCAATTCTTAGTCAAAAAATCTACTAATACTTGACAGGATGTTGGGTACGGAATTCAGTAGAAGGTTGGATGGAGGTAGTTACTGTATACTTTTTCGTGAACAGTATACAAATCTATACTCTCCTTTTTGATTATGCAAGTATTTTTCTGGAAAATTTATCAAACCTACCGTATAAGTACGCAAACAACTGTTCAGGTTTAAAGAAATTCAGCGGTGTGGCTTTCTTTAACCTTCTTAATTCCAGCAGGCGGCCCGGCATATACAAGGCCGCCCCCGCCATCTCCGGCTTCCGGGCCAAGGTCAATTAGCCAATCAGCACTTTTTATTACATCGGTATTGTGTTCGATCACGATAATAGAATGTCCCTGCTCGATCAGGGCGTGGAAAGAGGTCAATAATTTTTGAATATCATGAAAATGGAGGCCCGTGGTAGGTTCATCGAATATAAAAAGCACCTTGTTATTGCTCCTGCCCTTTCCAAGGAACGAAGCGAGTTTTACCCGTTGTGCCTCACCGCCAGACAGGGTATCGGATGATTGACCGAGCTTGACATAGCCCAGGCCTACATCACTTAGCGGCTGAATAGCTTTGGCTATGCCGTCGGCCTCTCTGCCTCCACTGGAGAAGAATTCTATTGCTTCATCCACCCCCATCCCCAGCACATCGTGAATATTTTTATCATTGAATTTTACTTCCAGCACTTCGTCTTTAAATCTCTTTCCTCCGCAGGATTCACAAGTGAGGTGTACATCCGCCAGGAATTGCATCTCCACGACCTGCTCGCCTTCGCCTTTGCAAGTGTCACATCGCCCTCCATCCACGTTAAACGAAAAATGCTTGGGTTGAAAGCCCCGCATTTTGCTCAGTGCTTGTTTGGCATAAAGTTCTCTTATCTCGTCATATGCTTTGATATAAGTAACCGGGTTGCTCCGCGATGATTTTCCAATAGGATTCTG
>JANOCH010000213.1:0-2142 GCA_031412015.1 Chitinophagaceae bacterium | reverse complement strand
TATTGATCTCATCGGCATACCCTGATTCTTCGGCAAAACTTAAAGCAGGTATTAATGTTAAGCCTGCTACAAGCCCGGCAGATGTTCTGACAAAATTTCTTCGGTTGACTTGTTTTTGATTGTTGGTTCCCATAACTTTTGGTTTATTGATTTTATTAAATAGCAAGCGATGCTGTTTAGTTCTCTAAATTTACTTATTTGCGAGAACGGTCTCCAAAAAATCTCAAAGTGTTTAACGTTTATTGATCAAATTTACTATGCCAACTTTTCAGGTTAAAGTTGTCAAATTCCGACTCCTTGTTATAATAATGTTAGCCCTTCGGGATTTTAAATCCGGAAAAGCAGGGTCATTAAGTTAAGCCTCGTAGAGGCGATGTTTTGGTTGAAACAAATAATACGGTTTGTAAAGTGCCTTCAGCACGGTGTTTTAAAATATCGCCCTTACAGGGCTTCACTGAAACCAATCACATACTATTACCAAAACGCCGCTCCTAACGGAGCTAATTTCAAAGCATTGCTAACTCAATGACATGGCCCGATGGCATGTTATTATTATGGTAACTGCGTTCGCCAAACTAAATTCGATGGTAATACAAAACCTACTAAAGTCCAGTCTCCTTCATCCTTGAAAAGGGAAACCCATTACAACCTTTCTTCGGATTTTTCTTATCGGCCTTTGCTGTAGTTTCAGCCAATGAATCCGTTTTGGCATTGTATACGGTTAGACAAAAGCCCCAGCCATAAGGAGCCATATTGTCGAAAGACATATAATCGATACGGGTGTATAAGCCGGCTTCGCTGGTATTTTGATGATCATTGCGTGCGATAAGATATTGATCGCTGGTATTACAACGGATAATGTGATATTTTATGTTTGGATGCTGTATCCATACCCTGTCACTGATACTATAATGTATCCCATAATCATCTGTAAAATCGCCTTTGAGTTGAGCAGGTATGGAATCGGTGATTATTTCACCAGGCTCAACTATTCTATTTTCCTTTCCGGCAAAGGAAACCAGAAATAATAATAGACCTGTAGCTATCAATTTCATTGAACTTTGTTTAACGTAAATTCATCCCCATCAGTATAGATACTGAAATGCAGGTCATTCAACTTTATCAATTTTTCTTTGGTAAATGCCAACCCTTCCGGCCTTCGCATAACAATCACCTGGCTTTCACCGCTAACTTTCACTTTGTTTTGATACACGATGACAGCGGTCGCCTCGTCAATACCTATACAGGTAAGCAAAGGATATTTGGCGATGGCGGACAGCAACCTGTTGTACCTGCTTCTCGCCACAAAATGCTGATCAATGACCGCATTGCTGATCAATCCTAATCCCATTTTGATCTCAATATTCTCATGCTCGATTTTGCGAAAGGTAGAACGATAGACTGTGTCCGTCAGTTGGGTTCCCGTGATCATGTGCTTACTCATTACCGCTGCTCCTGCACTGGTTCCGGCAATGGTTGCGCCATTTTTATAGGCCTTATGAATAGCATCATACACAGGGGTATTCAATACCGCATTCATAAAGCGATCCTGGTCGCCACCCGTGATAAATATCAGCTTTGCCTTTTCCAATGAATCAAGCCAGTTCTTGTTATTGACCCTGTCTTTCGTGAAATTAAAATTGATAATGCCGTTGTTGCAAAACGGTTCGAGGTCAGTTTTAAAATAATGATAGCCTGTATCCGGGGAAGCGCTTGACATGGGCAACACGATAACATAATCATTTTCATTCATGGCAGCGGTCGCTACCAGGGAACGTAACAATGCCGGCGGCCTGTCTCCGCCGCCGATGATAAACAATTTACCCTTTGGCAAACCACTTTGTTGCGCGATTAAAATCTGCCAGCAAAAAAGAAAAAAAAGGGTGGTTGATTTTTGGAGGATCTTCATCGGTCGAATGTAAATAAAATACAGCTTAAAATTGCACTGCTTGAATAAAAGGTATCAAATCAGTCAGAAATAAACGTGGGCCACAGAGGCGCCAAGACACGGAGTCACCGAGGAAACTCTGTGTCTCGTCTACAATAAGTTTACAGGTTGAGGAATATTTTATTTAAAGTCGGTGTCTTTGTGTTTCAATTGCGAAATAAAAATTAACACATCAGCAGACAAAAAAAAATGTA
>JANOCH010000212.1:0-8243 GCA_031412015.1 Chitinophagaceae bacterium | reverse complement strand
ATGATCTTTTCTTTATTTAATTCTGGCAAGCCATATACAAACTGGCGATCAATATGCAGTGAATCGGCCGCAAGACGGAAATCGTTGGCCAAGTCGATGACTTTTATGGAGCCGGGAATATTATTTTCTGCCAGGAATTTTTTTGATTCACCATGACCTAAGCAAAGAAAGAGTACATTGATGCCCCCATCCCTTAAAGGGGGGTAAGGTAGAGCCTTGTGTAATCGTCATTACCTTTAAAGTTCAATGAGAGAAGAAAAGTCCAACATACAGAATGATACCCCCCCTTTAGGGGATGGGGGCGTTGTTTTTGCGGAGATCATTATTCCATTAGCGTTGCCGAAAACGTTTACCTGGTCAGTACCGCCACATTTATTGGAAACTGTAAAAGTTGGCTGCAGGGTAGAAGTTAATTTAGGTAAAAATAAAAAGTATGCAGGTGTTGTAAAGAAAATTCACCAAAATAAACCTGAGTTTGTTGAACCTAAAGAAATACTAAATCTGCTGGATGTAGAGCCCGTAGTGTATGAACAACAACTCAACTTATGGGAATGGATGGCAGTTTACTATATGTGTAGTGAAGGAGAAGTGATGGCTGCGGCCTTACCGGCACATTTTAAATTATCCAGTGAGACCATTCTTGTGTATAATGAAGAATATGGCGATGATTTCTCCGCATTGGATCATGACGAGTATATAGTTGGCGAAGCTTTGTTAATTAAAAAGGAATTAAACCTGCCGGAAGTACAGCAGTTGTTAGACTCTTCCCATGTTTACCCCGTGATCAACCGGCTAATTCAAAAAAAAGTTTGTTATGTGTGGGAGGCATTGAAACAAACTTATGCGGCGAAAAAAGAAACCTATGTTTTACTGAGCCACCCTTATGATAAAGAAGAAGAGTTGGAGAAATTGTTAAATGAAGATAAAAAGTTACAAAGGGCGGAAAAGCAAATGGAACTGCTGTTAAGCTACCTGTACCTTGTAAAAACAGAAGGTGAAGTAACAAAAGGAGAATTGCTGAAGAAGTCTGGTGCAACCGATGCGCAGTTGAAAGGTTTGGTTGATAAGAAAATTCTTTGGACAGAAAAAAGAAACGTAGACAGGCTGCAATTTTTGCCAAAGGACATTAAAGTCGACTTTGAGCTATCTCCCGCACAGGAGAAAGCATTCCAGGAAGCGCAGGCGTCCTTTAAATCAAAAGATGTTTGTTTACTGCATGGTATCACCTCAAGCGGTAAGACAAATATTTATATTAAACTTATCGAGCAACACATCCGCCAGGGCCACCAGGTATTGTATATGCTTCCAGAGATCGCTTTGACCTCGCAGATCATCCGCAGGCTCCAAAAACACTTTGGCGGCTATATCGGTATTTATCATTCCAAATTTTCGCAAAATGAGAGAGTGGAAATATGGAACAAGGTGAAGAGCGGGGAATTGAAAGTGATATTAGGGGCGAGATCGTCCATTTTTCTTCCCTACGCTGACCTTGGGCTTATTATTTGTGACGAGGAGCATGATACTTCTTATAAGCAACAGGAACCGGCTCCGCGTTATAACGGACGTGATGCTGCTATCTATTTTGCTTCTTTATTCGGCGCTAAAGTTATATTAGGTAGCGCCACACCTTCCCTGGAATCGTATTACAATACTACAAGGGGGAAATACAGCCTGGTGGAATTGACAGAGCGTTATGGTGATGTTCAGTTGCCGACAGTGGAGTTGATAGATACAAAAAAGATCGAGCAAAAAGACCGGTCGAAGGTGATGTTGTCACCGCAGTTGATCGAAGCCGTACAACAGGTAGTAGATCGTGGAAAACAGGTGATCCTGTTCCAGAACCGCCGTGGCTACACGCCTTACCAAATATGTAAGGTATGCGGTTGGGTTCCCCAATGTAAGTACTGCGATGTCTCTTTGACCTTTCATAAGTTCACCAATAAACTTCTTTGTCATTACTGCGGCACTACCTACCCGCCAGTTCTTACCTGTGCAGCGTGTGGTAATCATAGTTTCGCGGAAAGAAATTTCGGCACGGAGAAGATCGAAGAAATGTTACAGGAGACTTTTCCCAAAGCAAAAATTGCCCGAATGGATATCGATACGGTGCGGGGAAAAAATGCGCATGATGTACTGATACAACAGTTCGAACAAAGACGCATCGATATCTTGGTAGGAACCCAGATGGTGGTCAAGGGACTGGATTTTGACAACGTAGATGCGGTTGGCATATTAGATGCTGATGGGTTGTTGCACTTTGCTGATTTTCGTGTCAATGAAAGGGGGTTTCAATTAATGGAACAGGTGAGTGGTCGTGCGGGAAGAAAGCAAACCACCGGCAAGGTATTGATCCAGACATCACAGCCCTCACATCCTGTTTTGCTATATGTGAAACAACATGATTATAAAAAGATGTTTGCCGACGAGTTGGAAAAGAGGAAGCATTTTTTCTATCCCCCGTTCTCTCGTCTTATCAATTTATCATTTAAACATAAGATAAGGGAAGTGGTGGAAGCCGCTGCCGAACATTTTTCCAATGCACTGAAGAACAAATATGGCAATTATATTATTGGCCCTGCTGAACCGGTTGTTGGTCGCATACGGAATCAATACCTGATGGAGTTACTATTGAAACTGCCGAAAGACAGAAATCTTTTAATTCAATGTAAGAAAGACTTATTGGAGCAAGTAGCTATTTTGCATACGGAGAAAAGATTCAGAAGTGTGGTGATCGTTCCGGATGTCGATATTTAATTTCAATCGAAACGGGCAGCTAACCTAAAAACTCCAAAAACTTAAAACTTACCGGCCAATTCTTTGATACCGTCGTAGGTATGCCTAAAGAAGCCTTTGTCATCTTTTTTAGCGGCATGTAACATAGCTGCTGCTACAGTGTGTCCAGGGATCGCTTTATACTTTCGCAATGAGCCGATAAATAGTATTGAGGTCAACTTCATTGTTCCCTGCAACAGGCTTTCGCCACCGCGATTTTCTTTCCTGGTTCCTATTAATACAGAAGGCTGCATAATATGGACTGCTTCCAATCCTATGGACTGAATTGCATTTTCCAGTTCACCTTTTAATCTCAGGTAAAATGTGCGGCTATGCTTGTCGGCTCCGACAGAGGAAACTAAAACAAACTTTTCGCAACCAGTTTCTTTGCCAAAACGAGCGGCCTTTAGCGGTATATCGAAATCAATCTTGCGATAAAGATCATTATCTCCCTTGACATTTTTTTGCGTTGTACCCACGCAACTAAAAATCACATCAGTTCCTTCCAGCGCCAGCTTAAAGGATTCCGAATCGTTAAAGTCAACCAGCTTCACCTCTATTTTGGGGTCTGTTTTTGGGTAAGGTCGACGAACCAGCAATCTTACGGTGCTGAAATATTTTTCTTTTAATAGTAGTTCAAGCAGGTAGCTGCCGACCATGCCTGTAGCGCCGATAATAGCAGCTGTTCTTTCACTCATTATTTTAGTGTTATTTTGCCAGTCTGCCACGGTTTAAATCGTCGCAAGCATACAATTAGCCTTATGCAAGTTCAGGAAAATTTTTCGTTGAAGCCTTATAACAGTTTTGGTATTGATGCCAGGGCAAAGTATTTTCTACGATTCAGATCAACAGGGGAGTTGCAGGAAGCCATAGCCTCTACTCTAAAGCCCCGAACATCAAGCCTGGTGCTTGGAGGCGGCAGCAATATTTTGTTCACCAAAGATTTCGACGGGGTCGTTCTTAAAAATGAAATATCCGGCATTGAAAAAATCGAGGAAGATGAAAATTTTGTGTACGTCAAATGCGGGGCCGGAGAGAACTGGCACCAGGTTGTCTTACATTGTATCGATAATAACTGGGCGGGAATTGAGAATCTGTCGCTGATACCCGGATGCATTGGTGCTTCACCGATGCAAAATATTGGTGCTTATGGTGTAGAGATAAAGGACGTGTTTCATGAACTGACGGCTTTTCATTTACTGGAGAAAGAGAATTACCTATTTAAATTAAAGGACTGCGAATTCGGCTATCGTGAGAGTGTATTCAAGAGAAAGTATAAGGATCAGTTCGTGATCTTGGATGTGACATACAGGCTTAGCAAGAAACCAGTATTCAATACCAGCTATGGCGCTATTGAAGAGGAATTGTCTAAAATGGGCGTATCGGAACTAAGTATAAAAGCTATTTCCCAGGCAGTCATCAATATTCGTTCCTCTAAACTGCCTGATCCGAAGCAGATCGGTAATGCCGGAAGTTTTTTTAAAAATCCTTTGGTCGAAAAGGAAAAGTTTCTTCAATTGAAGAAGCAGTTTGAAAAATTGGTTGGATATGAAAATGCCGATGGTACCGTAAAACTGGCTGCAGGTTGGTTAATTGAACAATGCGGATGGAAAGGGTTTCGGAATGGAGATGCCGGCGTTCATGCAAAACAGGCACTGGTATTAGTAAATTACGGCAACGCTGCCGGCCAGGAAATATATGAGCTGAGTGAACAGGTGGTACGATCTGTTTTTGATAAATTCTGGATAAAGCTGGAACGGGAGGTAAATATTATTTAGCTTACCGGAGTCACCGGTAATTTCTCTGGTTTAGCAAAAATCCCCAGCTCTCAATTCTTGCTATCCATATAGTAATTCTCCGATTATTTTCTCCCTTTTTGTTAAAGAATAGTTGTCTTGTAACCCATTAAAATATGAATGCAGCGTTATACCCACTACTGTTGTCAAATGGCAAACCTTTAAACCACCGGTTATGAGAAAAATTCAGTTAGTAATTGCTTGTTTGTTTTTTTCGGCGACGACTCTTTTTGCACAGGATAAAATTTATCGCCAGAATGGAAAGGTTATTGAAGCCAGGATCATTGAAGTGGGGTCCGGGGAAATTAAGTACCGGGAGTTTAATAATCCCAATGGTCCCATTTACGTGTTAGAATCCGATCGTATAAAAAAAATTGTGTACGAGAACGGCAAGGAAGAAAAATTTATTGATAATCTTAAGGACCCTGAACGCTATACAGGTCAACTTAAAAATGCGATCAAGATCAATTTTTTCTCTCCCTTATATGGCTACACCGAAATAGGATTTGAGCGATCAACTGGTGTTGGCAAGGGGTTTGAGTTTTCTGTTGGGTTTATTGGATTGGGAAAATCGGAACGATTGGATTGGTATTATAACCAGCTGGGGTCAACCCGGAGAAACCAGGGTGGTGCTTTTGTATCGGGTGGTTACAAGTTTGGAAAGCTGCCCAGTTTTATTTTGTTTGGAAAAACAAAGATGTCACATATTATGCAGGGCACTTACGCCAAACCTATCTTGTATGTCGGTCATTATAGCGAGAACCTGATAGAGGATAAGGGAAACAGTAATTATGAAGTAGGGAAGCAGCAGGTTACCTTCGGCGCCCTGCAAATTGAAATTGGTAAACAATGGGTATTTGGTGATAAGGTCGTACTGGATTTTTATTATGGCCTTGGATATGGGGTTGATAACAAAAAAGACAGTTTCCAGGATACGTACACCGGGTACGACTATTATGACAATACTTCAGCCTTTAACTATGCCAATGCAAGAGTGGGCAAAAGCCCGGGATTGTCCGCCAGCTTTGGTTTGAAACTTGGCTTGCTGATAAAGTAAGAATGATACATTATAATTTTATAAAAAACCCGGATGATCTTTTCATCCGGGTTTGTTGTTTTATGCTTCTTCATCAAATTCCTCTTCATAATCCTTGCTGCCGAAATTCATCATACTGCCCATGAGGTCCTTGAATTCGATCTTGGTCTCAAAAATTTTCTTGCTGATCAATGAGTAGGAGGCAAGGCCATGTAAAACGAATTCCATCATGAAAGCGGTCTCGGGTTCATTGGCCTGCGGGAAATATTTTTTTACCAATGCATGAAGGCCGTCTACCTGGTACAACAATAAAGTCTTCTCTTTATCACTTGTATTGAACGATACATTAAGATGATTGCCTTTATCAAACCAGGCCGTTATAGCACGGTAAGGATTTTCTTCTTCCTTTGCTTGTTGGGAAGGTTTGCCCGTAGGCTTTCTTTTTTTAAGTGAATCAGGATTAGGAAAGTATTGTACAAATTGAGTTCGGGTAGCTTTATCCAGCAAGTTCATCGCTACCTGGAAAGGACCTTCCTGTTCACCCTCATATACC
This sequence comes from Chitinophagaceae bacterium, assembly GCA_031412015.1. GTDB lineage: Bacteria > Bacteroidota > Bacteroidia > Chitinophagales > Chitinophagaceae > Terrimonas_B. Next base: position 2,086 of record JANOCH010000212.1, on the reverse strand, counting down.
AACTCTATTTTGCCGGTGATAGATGGAATGATACCGGCAAGGTCGGCGATCCAGACCTGTGTTTGTTTTTCATTGTTGATGATAGCTCTTCGCTCCGCAGCGCTGATAGCGTTTTCATAGGCTGATATCGTCAGCCTCGCACTTACACCGCTTTTCTTATCGACAAACTCGCTACCCCTTGCTTCAAAAGCTACCTGTTCAATTAATCTTTTTACAAGGTCGCTTACTTTAACTTTGGCTTTTTGATCATCACTTACAGCTGCTTCCTGTTCCGTTATTTCCAACGCATGCTCCAAAGTTTTCGGATAGTGTGTGAGAATCTGGCTTTCTATACGATCCTTAAGTGGTGTAACAATAGAACCCCGGTTGGTATAGTCTTCGGGGTTGGCCGTAAATACAAAAAGTATATCAAGCGGCAGCCTTAATTTGAACCCTCTTATCTGTACATCGCCTTCTTCCAATATATTAAACAGCGCCACCTGGATCCTCGCCTGGAGATCAGGTAATTCATTGATGACGAAAATACTCCTGTTGCTTCTTGGAATGATACCGTAGTGGATCACCTTTTCATCCGCGAAACTTAATTTCAGGTTGGCGGCTTTTATCGGATCAATATCACCGATAAGATCAGCTACACTCACATCGGGTGTGGCGAGCTTTTCACCGTAGCGTTCACTTCGGTGTACCCAATGTATCGGTGTTTCATCACCATAGACCCCTACCTGGTCCGCACCGTATTTGGAAATAGGTTGTAAAGGATCATCATTGATCTCACTCCCGGAAATGGTAGGAATATATTCGTCGAGGAGTTCGGTCATTTGCCGGGCCATCCTGGTTTTTGCCTGTCCCCTTAAACCAAGGAAAAGAATATTATGCTTACTTAGCAAAGCCCTTTCTACGTCCGGGATCACCGTGTCCTCATAACCTACAATGCCGGGAAAAGTCGTTTCCTTGTTCTTCAGTTTGTCAATAAGGTTCCGGCGTATTTCTTCTTTGATACTTTTGGGTTGATAGCCGGAAGCTTTTAATGCGCCAAGTGTTTTAATGTCTTTTATTTTCATCTTAGGTTTTCTCTTGTTTCAAATTTTATTCTTCCTTTAATATACCGTCTTCCTTTTTCCACTTTCAAAGTCTTTAAAAATAAAGGCGCCTAACTTATCCAACGATGCAAAGAATGCCTTACCATGATTCATTTCGGTAAACTCCTGAACAAATCGTTGCAGGTAGGGATCAGTGGCGATCATGAACGTGGTGATCGGTATTTTCAATTTTTTGCATTGAGCCGCCAGGTTCATACAACGGTTCACCACTTTGCGATCCAAACCAAAACTGTTCTTATAATAACGTTTACCGACTTTCAAACAAGTCGGCTTGCCGTCCGTGATCATGAAAATCTGTTTGTTGGGATTTTTCCTTCTGCGTAAAATATCCATAGCCAATTCAAGTCCAGCTACCGTGTTGGTATGGTAAGGACCGACCTGCAAATAAGGGAGGTCTTTTATTTCAATCGGCCAGGCATCATTACCAAACACCACGATATCCAATGTATCCTTAGGATATTTTGTTTGAATCAATTCACTCAGCGCCATGGCCACTTTTTTAGCAGGTGTTATTCTATCCTCGCCATACAATATCATCGAGTGAGAGATATCGATCATTAGAACGGTGGAAGTTTGCGCTTTGAAGTCCGATTCACGAATAGAAAGATCATCTTCCTGTAAACGAAAACTATCCACACCATGATTGATCTGCGCATTGCGGATGGATTCCGTAAAATCAATTTGCTCCAGCATGTCTCCAAACTGGAACTGTCTTGTTTCAGGATTTAACTCGTCTCCCTGCCCGGGTTTGAAACTATGATGATCGCCTTTTTTTGTTTTCTTAAGCTTGCCAAAAATTTCTTCAAGGCTTTTTTTACGAATACCTTGCTCGGTCTTGGGTGTAATTTTTATTTCGCCTTTATCTCCGCCCTCTGTTATATAGCCCTTACCCTTTAAATCATCAATAAAATCGCCCATGCCATACTCATTATCTGTCATGCCATACTCACGATCAAGTTGGTTAAGCCAATTTAATGCTTCAGACA
>JANOCH010000211.1:0-12205 GCA_031412015.1 Chitinophagaceae bacterium | reverse complement strand
CCTGGTCAATGAAATTTTACCAGCCGTTGGCCAATACATCAGCCAGGTGCATGGCTTTCAGATCGTAGCCCTTGTGTTTGATATAGCCCTGCAGGTGCATGAGGCAGGAATGGTCAGTAGAAATAAGATATTGGGCGCCGGTAGCCAGGGCATTTTCTACTTTCTGTTCACCCATGCCGATTGATATAGCTTCAAACTTTACAGCAAAGGTTCCGCCAAATCCGCAACAGGTTTCCACATCATTCATTTCTGTTATTTCCAATCCTTTTACATTGGCCAATAACTTACGGGGCTCCTGTTTTATTTTACATTCCCGGAGGCCCGCGCAACTATCATGATAAGTGGCTTTGCCATTTAAAACAGCGCCTACATTGTCTACTTTTAAAATATCGATCATGAATGCTGAAAACTCAAATATCCGCTTCCCGATATCGGCTACTTCATGATGCAACGACGAGTTCTCGAACAACTTGCCATAATAATTACGAACAAAGCCAACACAGCTTGCACTCGGTGCTACGATATAATCAGTTCCCTGGAAATCTTTGAGAAATTTGCTGCAAATAGCTTTTGATTCATCCCAAAAACCGGCGTTAAATGCCGGCTGTCCGCAACAAGTCTGGTCACCGTTATAACTAACCGTACAACCAGCCTTTTCCAGCACTTTTATCATATTAAAAGCGGTATCCGGGTAAAGCTGATCGACAAAACAGGGAATAAAAATTTGAACGTTCATATTGAGTTTTCTTATAACGATTATGCCTATTTTTTAAGCAGGTGCTGCAAGCTGATCATTTTTAAGGCCGTGATCGCAGCCTCCTCACCTTTATGTCCATGCCTGCCCCCGATCCTTTCCCTTGCCTGCTCTTCACTCTCCACGGTCAGCACACCAAAAATAGTGGGTACAGGTAAACAAAGATTTAATTGCACCACACCATCCGTTATAGCCTTGCACACATAGTCAAAATGCGGTGTATCACCACGAACGACGCAACCGAGAGCGATAAATGCATCGGGTCTTTTTTTCTTTTCTTTGCTTTGCCAAAAGGTTTTTATCGCAAATGGGATCTCTACTGCACCGGGAACGGTGACAGTAATGATCTTTTTCACTTCATGTTTTTGCAGTTCAGCGATAGCCCCTCTTTCCAACTCATCAACGATAGCGGCATTCCATTCCGTTTTCACCAAAACGATACAGGCATCCTGAACGTTCAGAATGCCTGTATCCATTTGTAAGAGTTTGCTGTTTGCTATATCAGCCATAAAATCAATTCACGTTGTATACACCCAATTGAGCAAGGTAAGTATCCGCTTCATTACCCTGTTGTGTTCTTGGAAATTTTTCTTTCAGTTCCGTGTACAGGGCAATCGCCTCTTTCTGGTTTTTCAATACACGATCGGCAAGGTAGGCCGCCAGGAATAATGCTTCAGCGGAATTGGCATCATCTTTTTCAAAATGACGGGCTGCTTTTTTATAATAGTCCAGCGCCTCTGCTGCATTGCCCTGGTCTGCATACGCATCTCCTAAAAGTTTGTAAGCCCTTTGTTGTATTTGCTTAGCATCGGTACTGAATTTTTTAAGGTACTTGATAGCGTTAACATTGTCATCCAACTTCAGATAGCAGCTACCGGCATAAAAATTCGCCAGGTTAGCCGCATCAGTGCCACCATACTTGTCTATTATTTTGATAAAACCGAGGTATTGGCCATCACCATTCAAAGCAAGCTTTACGGAATCCATCCGGTAATATTCTTCCGCTTTGAACATAGCCTCGATAGCCTTTTCTTCTTTAGGCTCCTGGAAAAAGCTTTTATAAGCAAAAAAACCTCCCACTAATACGATCAGCGTTGTACCCACTATAAGAATGAGCTTACTGTATTTTGCCCAAAAGTCTTTCGCCCTGGCAATTACTATTTCACCACTGTTATCAACTTCCTGCACGTTTTTATTGTCTGACATTTTTTTATTTGATTTTTTGTGGACAACGGAAAGCTGTTCCGTTTTATTGCTTTTTATTATACTTCTTAACGGAACATCGTTCCGTTGTTTTTCCGGAAGGGTCTTCCGACTCCCTTAGTCTACAATGAATGGATAATTTTTATCTACATACACATCTTTCAATACTTCGTTATCATCCGGCCATGGGCTTTCTTCAGCGAATTTTACTGAGGCGTCTACGATATCATCTATTCTTTTATCAACGATCTTCAGCTCTTCTTCTGAAGCAAATTTATTATCAAGAATAGTTTTGCGTACTACCTGTATGGGGTCTTTACTTTTATATTCGTCCACTTCTTCTTTGGTCCTGTATTTTTGAGGATCGCTGATAGAATGTCCTTTGTAACGATACGTTTTTATTTCAAGCAACGTAGGACCGCCTTTTTCCCTGGCTCTTTTTACCGCACGGCTCACCCCCTCATGTACCGCTTCAGGCTGCATGCCATCAATAACGTCTGCGGGCATTTCATATCCATCCGCCAATTTATAAATATCCACTACGTTGGAGGTACGTTCTACTGAAGTACCCATGGCGTAGTTATTGTTCTCGCAAATAAAAATAACCGGCAGCTTCCAAAGCATAGCCATGTTGAAAGTTTCATGTAATATTCCCTGGCGGGCCGCTCCGTCACCAAAATAGCAAAGCACCACATTATCCGAATCGCGGTATTTTTCAGCAAAGGCCAACCCTGCCCCGGTACCGATCTGTGCGCCTACTATCCCATGTCCACCGTAAAAGTTTTCTTTCTTTCCAAAAAAGTGCATGCTTCCACCCTTTCCTTTCGCACAGCCCGTGGCTTTGCCGTATAGTTCGGCCATACAACTGTCGACAGTGATACCTTTTGCAATGGCGAGCCCGTGATCACGATAGGCGGTAATGAACATGTCCTCGGGTCTTGTAGCCGTCATACATCCCGCAGCGATAGCTTCCTGGCCGATATAGGCATGGAAGAAGCCGCGGATCTTGCCTTCCATTTTATATTTTTCTTCAGCCATCAGTTCGAACTGGCGGATCAACTGCATCAACTCGTACCAGTACAGGTAGGTTTCTTTGGAAAATTTGGTAGCCAAGGCTTAAAAATTTGAGGAGGCAAAAATAAGGGAAAGTTGCAAGGATTTACAGTTCCGGGTTTTAAAGTTTTCGGCTCTATCTGCTTGAAAATAAAGCCTCCTGCCAAAAATGAGGCATTTGAAATGGCATTACGGGAGGTAAAACTAATAGCTTAGCACTTATCTTGCACAGCTTAATGCTTTTTCTCGATTCCATATCGCTGGTTCAGTTTAAGAACTACTCCAACCGCTCCTTTGCTTTTTCGGAAAGGATAGTGGGCATCTGTGGCAACAATGGTGTGGGCAAAACCAACCTGCTGGATGCTATCCATTACCTCTGTTTCACCAAAAGTTATTTTACCAGGGTTGACGCCAATTGTGCGCAACAAGGAAAAGATGGCTTCAGGCTGGAAGGAAATTTCGTGTTGCAAGATAAACCTGAAAAAGCGATCTGCATCTTGCGGGAAACAGGCAAAAAGGAATTCCAGGTAAATGAGCTGCCCTATGATAAGTTTTCGCAACATATAGGCCGCTATCCCTGTGTAGTCATTGCACCGGATGATGCAACCCTGATAACCGGGGTAAATGATGAGCGGAGAAAATTTTTGGATGCGATGCTCTCGCAATTGGATGCGGAATACCTGCAGCACCTGATCATCTATACCAGGGTGGTGCAGCAGCGAAATTCTTTATTGAAAACATTCGCAGAAACCGGCGCCCAGAATTTCGCTTTGCTGGATGTGCTGGATCAGCAACTGGTAAAACCGGGCGAGTATATTTTTAATAAGCGAAAAGAGTTTCTGATCTCCTTCCTGCCGATGGTAAAACATTTATACCTGGATATCGCGAAGCAACAGGAAGATATCAGCCTTTTTTATGAAAGCGAATTATTACAGGCTTCTTTCGGAGAATTATTGAAAGCCACGCGGCAAAAAGACTGCTATGCACAACGAACTACTACCGGCACACACCGTGATAATATTGAAATAAACCTCGGCAGCCAATCCTTTCGCAGCATCGCATCGCAGGGTCAACGAAAGAGTTTACTGTTTGCGCTTAAACTCGCGGAAATGGAAGTATTAAAAAAAGAAAAAGGCTTTCCCCCCCTGTTGTTGCTGGACGATGTATTTGAGAAACTGGATGAAGACCGTATCAGTAATTTATTGCAGAAGGTTTGTATCGAAAACGAAGGACAGGTTTTTATTACCGATACGAATGAAGAAAGACTAAGAGATCATTTAAATGATTTATCAGTAACTTATCAACTTCTGGAATTATGACAGAGAAAATTGAAGAGTTCATTAAGTTGATCGAAAGAGATTGTGATCCTTCTGCAGCTTATATTGACATACCATTGAAGATGATGATTATCCCAGGATTGTGGAGGAAAACCCGGGAGGTCTCCGGTTGTTAGCTGCTGAACTACTCAGGCGTTCTTTAGAAATCGAGAAAGGCTATCTTACCACCCCCAATGTTCCGGATACAAAGTGGAAACTTGATGACCATATGCCCTTATCAGTAATAGGTACAACATCAAGCCGAAAAGAAATTTTTGAAATTAAAGATCAGGGAAGCCCAGCCAGGGAAAAGAATAGTGTTTCCGGTAGCTGGGACTGCTTATTTATATTTCTTGTAATTCTTTCTCTCGTCGTTTTAGGTGCAATCTATTTAGTCAAGCTGTTTTGATACCTTTGATCCATGGGTGAATATTCTCTTAGCGATGCTATTCAGCAATTCTTAAACAAAAGCCGAATTAAAGGTGATATTCAGGCTATGCAGATAGAAGATGTATGGGAGCAGATCATGGGAAAAACGATTGCCCGTTATACGGATAAGTTGCAGATCTTCGGCGACAAATTGATCATTACCACTCATGTGGCCCCCTTAAAACAAGAACTCATTTACCAGAAGGAGAAAATCATCCAACGTGTAAATGAGTTGCTAGGTCAAAACGTGATCAGGGAGGTTGTTATTCAATAGGAATAAGCTATAGATACATCTTTATTTTCCGCATCAAAAATCCTGGAACCATGACTCACGGCTTCCTGTAAAATATCATCACTGGAGATCACTCCGAGAAAATTCAGGTTGTTGAACACGGGCACATACCTGACATTATACCTGCTCATCAGTCGCATACAATCTTCGACTGTATTGTCTGAGTCAGCTACGGGCCAGCGGGTATTGACCAATTGATTAACGGTAGCGGTGGTAATCGACCTGTTGTTGAACATAGTTTTAGAAGCGATGTCATGTTCCGTCAGCAAACCGAGAAAATTCTCATCATCGTCCATTACGATCAGGTAGTCGGTGTTCTGACAGCTCATCCTGCATAAGGCATCGCTGATGGAACTGTCTGGGGAGATCTTGTTGAAATGGGATTGTTTTTTGGCGAGCAAGACTGTTACGTTTTCCATACTGTTCGAGGTTTATTGGTTAAGCAATCGTTAGCAATTCAAAGGATATATTATCTTACGTCTTCCCATGTAAGCTACAAAAAAATACTTTTTTACATAGAGTGGATCTACCATTTTAAAACAGGTAGATTTACAACCACCTTTAGTAAATCCTGCCACATCATTCTTTAAATTACCTGCTCAGAATTGAACACGCTTCCCAACACATTTGGTCCTTGTGAGGCATTAAGAAGCAGCAAACATAGTGCCGACTACGGCAGTTTTTTGAAAAAAATCCGGAAGGAAAAAATGGCTGAAAGACCTATTCAATCCTAACCCTGGGATCAACTACACCATACAACACATCGGCCAGTATATTGATGAGAATAAAGAAAGTCGCTGCCACTAATACCGATCCCATGACCACAGGATAATCCAGTTTAGCCAATGCATCTACGGTTACTTTACCGATTCCCTGCCAACCGAAAATATATTCTACAAAAAAAGCACCAGCTAAAAGTTCGGCGAACCAACCCGTGATGGCGGTAATAACGGGGTTCAATGCATTACGTAAACCATGTTTCCAGATCACTTTCCGTTTACTCAATCCTTTGGCGTAGGCCGTTCGGATATAATCCTGGTCAAGCGTATCGAGCATCGCGCTGCGGGTAAGCTGGGTGATGATGGCCAACGGACGAATACCCAGGGTGATGGCGGGAAGTATGAGATTTTGGAGGGATAATTTTTTTTCGCCGGTCGTATCATCGATCTCCAGCCAGCTACCTGAAATGTGTAATCCGGTCCAGTCGCTTAACAGAAACCCAAACAGGTAAGCGATAATGATACCCATAAAAAATGATGGCGCCGAAATGCCGACGATACTGGAAAAAATCGCTGAGGTATCCACCCAGGTATTTTTCTTAACGGCGGCAATAACACCCAACGGTATCCCGATGGCAACAGCGATGATCATAGCTGCAATGGCCAGTATCAGCGTCCCGGGCAAAGCCTGCATCAGTATGCTCCCGACCTCTCTTTTGCTTTGATACGATTTGCGCAGGTAAGGGATCTTCAATCCTACCTTTTTTTCTCCGCCGGCGAAAAGGCCTTTGAGTTGTTTGTTTTTTATTTCTTCTTTACTATGAAAGCAAAGCGGTGAAACATCATTGAGATAAAGAAAGAATTGCTTCCATTTAGGCTGATCAAGATATAATTCTTTGCGGATATTGGACTGAGTCGTAGAATCACCGGATTGGCCCATCACCAGACGGGACGGATCTCCAAAACCCTGGAAAAGAAAAAAAACCACTACCACTACCCCCGCTAACACAAGCAGACCGTAGAATAGTTTTTTGGTGATGAAGCGGAGCATGGTGCAAGTTACAAGTATCTGGCCACGGGTAAACTGCTCAATACAATCTTCAAAATTTACAAAAGCATCCTGTTTCAAATTTTGGACTCACTCTCCATGGTAATATGTGTAATCACTGAATTTTAAATAATCCCGGCCTTCAGCATTATCTACATTCCGTCATAACTTTCCTGATAATTTATTCTTCCTGTACGGTATCGGTGATCGTAACAGTTTTTATTTCCAGGCCGGTCATTCCGCCAACCCTGTCCATTATTTTGTCCATTCTCTTATAACTCTGTTTATCCAGGATAGTTCCCTCTTTTAACAAATAAACTGTAGGATTAGTACGGGCTGCTGTCCGAATAGCTGTGTAGTCACATTTGAATAACGGCACATCGGCAAAAGAAGTTCCTGCAAAATTTTTGATGGCCTCGTCCATACGATTGGTAACCGCATACACCGAAAAATTCTTTGCTTTTGCCGCGGCATGTAGTTTGGCAAAATCATCTTTCCAGGCTGAGAACGGAGTGGAGAAATCCTCGCAAAAAAGGATCACTGCATACGGCTGCGATAATACTATCGAAGTAGAATCCTCGTCCGTGATACCCGACAAAGAAAATCCTTTAATAGGTGGTTCCGCATTGCCTTTACGGATGAGTTTATCCGTACGACTGACATAATTATAACTGTCCAGGTCGGCTGGCAGATCCGATGGTGCGAATTCAAATTGCTTGCCTCCTTTTTCATAGACAAAGCGTATCGCAAAACTATCAGGTACGGCACCGGCCGGTATCTTCATTTTCTCGGTGATGTTATTTCCCTTTTTATAAGGCAGGCAATCCACTGGTGGCAAATAGCTCAGTGCATACCATTGTATGCCGAAACTGAACAACGTTGCCAGTAGCATAAGAATAGCCGTAGCTTTCCCTTTAAACAATGGTTGTATTTTTTTCTTGTTGGCAAAAAGAAAAAATATCAATACCGCAAGCACGATATCTTTAAGAAAGGAGGTTAATGGTGTAATAGGAATACAATCGCCAAAACAACCACAGTTTTTAAATTTGCCCGAGAGATATGCATAACCTGTGAGGAAGGTGAAAAACAGGATCAATAACAACAATAACCAGCTAAACAATTTCATTTGCCAGCCTAATAACAAAGCTACGCCGGCAATGATCTCAAAAGCGATCATCACTACCGAGAGCCAAAGGGTATGTTCATTGAACTGTGTCATTCCCCACAATTCAAAAAACTCCTGCATTTTGTAGCTTAATCCCAACGGATCTATCGCCTTCACTAGGCCGGAGAAGATAAAAAGTAGTCCAACGATAACTCTTACCAGGTTAACCAATATTTTCATTTCTGACTGTTTTAAAACTTTTTAAGTCCTTAACTATCCAGTTTATCTGTCTTCTCTCCTATTAGTATCAACGCAAAAACAGCATAGTTAATTATGTCGTTGTAATTGGCATCTATGCCTTCGCTTATCAATGTCTTTCCCTCATTGGCCAGTATCTGTCGTATACGCTGCAGTTTCATTAAGATCAGGTCAACAAAACTTTCCTGGCTCATGCTACGCCAGGCTTCTCCGTAGTCGTGGTTCTTATCCTGCATCAGTCTTTTGCTCGTGGCTACATATTGATCATACAGGAAAGATACTTTTGACAGTTCAAGTTCTTCCGGTGCGTTCGCTTTCAGGTCCAATTGAATAAGACCGATCACAGCGTAATTGATAATGCCTTTGAATTCCGCGGCGATATCATCCACCACTTTCTGTTGACCTTTTTCCTGGATAGTACGGATACGCTGCGCCTTTATGAATATCTGGTCAACGATGGAAATGGTGCGCAATACCCTCCAGGCCGTTCCATAATCTTTGGCCTTTTTCAGAAAGATCTCTTTGCAGGTAAATATTATTTCGTCGTATTGAAGATCGGTGTTGGGCATATATGTCAAATGGGTCATATTATTAGTCTTTATTCGTTGGGTCGGTTGGTGTTGAGTCAAATCAGTCATATTGATCAATCACATAGTTCGGCGCTATATGACTCTTTTGACCTCTATGACTTACTGACTTATCTTAGCTTCAAAAATAAAGAAACAAAGCCTAATGTTCACGTTGAATTGTAAAGGACGTTTATTGGTGGCGGATAAGCCGTTGGTGATGGGAATCATCAATGCTACTCCTGATTCATTTTATACCGGTAGCCGCCAAAACACTGTGGATGGCATTTTGCAGCAGGCGGAAGCAATGCTACTCCAGGGAGCCGACATTTTGGATATAGGGGGTCAAAGTTCAAGACCGGGAAGTATTTCGATCGGAGAAGATGAAGAACTGAACCGGGTTGTTGACGGTATTGTTGGTATTCATGATCGTTTTCCCGATGCTTTTATTTCTATTGATACCTATTATTCCAGGGTAGCAAAGGAAGCCGTTGCTTCGGGAGCGAGTATTGTCAATGATATCAGCGCTGGCAGTATGGATGAAAATATGTTTGCAACAGTCGCTTCGCTGCGTGTTCCCTATGTATTAATGCACATGCAGGGAACACCACAAACAATGCAGCAGTCGCCACACTACGAAAAGGTGACCAAAGACGTGCTTGATTTTTTTATTGCAAAAATTGATCTTTTGAAAAAAGAAGGAATCAGCGATATCATCATAGACCCTGGATTTGGTTTCGGAAAAACAATCGTTCACAATTTTGAATTGCTGCGCCAGCTCTCCGTTTTTAAACTCATTGATCACCCTCTATTGCTGGGTATTTCCCGCAAATCAACCATCTATAAAACACTTGGGATTACCGCTGAAGAAGCATTGAACGGAACAACTGTTTTAAATACAATTGGATTGATGAATGGCGCCAATATTTTGCGGGTACATGATGTAAAAGAAGCCAGGGAAGCCATCCAACTCGTGGAAGCATGCAGGACGCCTAGTAAGTAAAACAATCTTCATTTTATCGCATAAAAAAAACATCCGGCAAATTGCGGGATGCTTTTCAGTACACCAAGACTTTTAATCAAATGCCTTAATGGGTGTTCTTCTGGTTCATCTCATTGGATTGGACTAACTTTTATCGCTCTAAGTACGGTGAGTTCGGTGATGACTGGGACTTTCATAGTGACCGAATTGGATTTTGGGACTAAAAACGGGGCCGACCTGCGCAATCCGTTATAAAAAAACCGCCTCGCTTTCGCAAGACGGTGCAAAGGTGCAGTATTATTTTTAATCAGCCCAAATGATTTATTGAGTTATATCAATTTCTTCTTTGAGGGATGGGCTGTTGCTGTTGTCTCACCGCAGTATCCGAAACATTTAACATTTCAACATCAAATATCATTGCTTGAAAAGGCTTGAATTTCGGATGACTTTTTCCGTAGGCCCTGAAACCAGGTACATATAATGTGCCTTTTCCTCCCTGCCTGAACAATTGTAATCCTTCATCCCAACCTGCTATGACCGCGGAGGTGCCTAGCTGAACAGGATAAACACCGGAATCAAAAACACTATCCTTATCAAGCGTTCTCCCGCTATATTTTACCGTAACATATTTTCCTGAATCCGCCATGGGCCCAGTGCCCTGTTCCTTTACCAAAACAAACGTGCCCTTGCCTGTTTTTTGGGCGGCAATATTTTTTTGTTTCAGATAGGCCTCCATCTCGGCTATTCCCTTTGCAGCTTCACCGGACTTCTCCATTTCCAATTCTTCTTTTTGTTTCATCTCCTGTTGCTCTTTCATCATTTTTGCCATTTCCTCTTCTTGCTCCTTCATCGCCCTGGGCCTGTCTTTTTCAGTCTCCGCCTGCCGGTCAGCCTGGTAAAGACTTTCGTCCCTGAATACGTCCAATACTTTTAATGTCAGTATAAGCCGGTCACCTTTTTTCATGAAGGGAGGCAAGCCCTGACCACCATTTCTTCGTAACAATGAATCAACCAACAACACTACAATAGCGCTATCGCCTTTTTTAAGCATGGGGAAGATCTCCGGCACGTCGTAAGACATATTGTCAACAGGTACAACCTGTGCATAGCCCGGCATTTTCCCATAACTGCTGTTTAAAACAGAATCATTGATCTTGTTGGAAAATTGCACTTTAAGCCAATCTCCGTTTTTTACCAGGGAGTCTTTACTGTTTGTGGAAATAATTTTGTAAAGCAAGCCGCTTTTCGTTTTTTTATAGCTTACACTATTACACGACGCCATCATCGCAGCTACTGCAATCATCGTGAGGAAATAATTAACTCGTTTCATTTTTTCTCTTTATTTTTTAGATTTTCAATTATTGTAGTAAAGACCTGTTCTCTTTGATCGCTTCTTTAAATTTTTGCACGGTCAGTTCCAGGGAATCGCTGCTGCGTCCGCCGGATGCATTAAAATGCCCACCACCTTCAAAATATTTGCGGGCAAATGTATTGCAATCGAAATCACCTTTGCTCCGAAAACTCCATTTCCTTTCTTCATCCCGGTCTATGACCAGGCCCACCAATTTGATACCCTGGATGGATTGCGGAAAATTGACAAGACCCTCCGTATCGCCTGTCTTGATATAATACTTCAGCAGGTCATTTTTAGGAATAGCCACCAATGCCGTATTGTATTCATAGAATATCTCCATACGATTCAACAGCACATGCCCCGTAAAACGAAGCTTGTTCTCTAAAAAATTATCAAACAGGTTTTCATGCACTTTGGAATGTTTGAGGCCCTTGGTTTTCAGATCGGCTACCAATTTATGCACACCTGAATGGGCTGACGGAAAACGAAAAGACCCCGTATCAGAAACTACACCGGCGTAGATACATTCAGCGATGGTTTCGTTGATCCTCTCCTGGTGACCGGAAGCCACAATGAAATCATAGATCATCTCTGACGTAGAGCTTTTAGCGACATCGCTTACACCATAGTCAAATGACGGTTCGTCCGGTTCCTGGTGATGATCGATCAATATTTTCGTGCAGGAAATATCTTTTAGCTTAGGTGCAAGGTTTTTTGTCCGGTGAAAAATATTAAAGTCAAGACAGAAAAGCCATTCAGTCTTATCTAATGCAGCTTCTGCCTTTGCTTTGTAGGCTTCATAATCGATCACTTCATTGCAGCCCGGCATCCAGTTTAGCCATTTGGCCCAGTTGGTCGGCGAAATGATGGTAACAGTGTGGCCCAGTTGTTTCAAAAAATGCGCCAGCCCGAGAGAAGAACCCATAGCATCAGCATCCGGCTTCTGGTGCATGGTAATAACGATTTTGCGGGGTTGGGCTAGTTGCGGGAATATATCCTGTATAGGTTTCATAAAACGGTTGCGAAGGTAGGGAAATCAGGTCAGAGTCGTTTATGGAGGAGCCAGGCGATAAACGGCGGAAAGTTAAAACAGGTGGCTAAAAACAAAATACTCCGGACATTACCC
>JANOCH010000210.1:0-6610 GCA_031412015.1 Chitinophagaceae bacterium | reverse complement strand
AATTATATGTATGTCATTAAAATTCTTAAGCATTACAATAGTAGCCTGTATTTTGATATTTGCTTGTAATAACGAAAGCCGCACCAGTAAAGCTAATGAAGATAGCACAGTCGTTACGGATGACAAATCCACTGATTTGCTACCCAAAGGACCAAAACCTGATTGGGCGCCGCAGATAGATGACGAGATGGCGGTAGTGATTGAAAAGCTTCAAAGCTATGGTACGGCAGCATTAGAAACCCTGACACCCGAGGAAGCCCGTAAACAACCAACACCTACAACGGCCGTAATGGACGTGATGAAAGAATATAACATTCCTATACCCCTCTCAAAAGTAGATACAATGGGTAAAGATATACCTGTAAGCGGAGGGAGTATACATGCACGCATTTACACACCTCAAACCGGCGACAGTACATTTCCTGTTATTGTCTACTATCATGGTGGTGGCTGGGTAATTGCAGATCTGGACGTATATGATGCGTCAGCAAGAGGGCTAGCAGAACAAACCGGTGCAGTAATTGTATCGGTACATTACCGCCAGGGCCCAGAGCATAAATTTCCCACCGCACACAACGATGCCTTCGCTGCTTATCAATGGACATTGAACAATGCCGCTTCCATAAAAGGAAATTCCAAAATGATAGCCGTAGCAGGAGAAAGTGCTGGTGGCAACCTGGCCTGCAATGTAAGTATTATGGCAAGAGATAAAGGATTACAAATGCCCGTGCATCAGCTGCTGGTATATCCTGTAGCCAACAATGATATGAATTCAGAATCGTACCAGAAGTATGGATCGGCAAAGCCGCTGACCAAACCTTTGATTGAATGGATGGTCAAAAATTACCTACCCAACATGCAGTCCTCAGCCGATCCGCGAATTTCATTGGTAAAGGCAAATTTAAAAGACTTACCACCCACCACCATCATTGCCGCTGAAATAGATCTTTTGCAAACAGAAGGGAAACTATTGGCTGACAAATTGAAAGATGACGGTGTGCAAGTTGACTATAAATTATACTTCGGAGTAACACATGAATTCTTTGGTATGGCTGCAGTAGTGCCTGATGCAAAAGATGCGCAGGCCAAAGCCGCCAGCAGGTTAAAAAGTGAATTCAGAAAATAGTTTTATTGATGAAGAGCAAGGTTGAAATCATCAAAAATTAAGATTGCTTATTAATCTTAAGATAAATATGAAGTCCGGACGCTGCGTAAAGCAACAGGTTTCGAAGAGATGGGCTCATCATTAAAATATAATTTTTTGAAAAAGAATAAAGATGGTAAATCCCATTGAAAGCTATTTACGTAAATACTATTATCTCCTGAAAGTTTGTACTTCTTATAATCATCATTTTATCCATTTTAAATTTTAGTGTATGCCTAAGATCATTGAATCTGGGACTGAAACACTTATACCCAATGCAAACAACAAAGCTTTATCACGCCGCCAATTTTTGGGGTATGGTGCTGCGACGGCTGCGTTAGTGGTAGGTGTTACAGCCTGTAACAAAGACGACGACAACGATATGCCATCAACCGGAATTGATCTCGGTTCCGGCGATTTTGGTATTTTGAATTATGCTTATGCCCTTGAACAATTAGAAGCGGCTTTTTACACAAAAGTGATTATGTCTCCTTACGGCAGTATGCCGGCTGCTGAAATGGCTTTACTTACCGACATCCGCGATCATGAAATTGCTCACCGTGAATTCTTCAAAAATGCTTTAGGATCCAATGCTATAGCAGCATTGACACCGGATTTCAGCACCATTGATTTTACCAATCGCACCAGTGTTTTAGGAGCTGCCAAGGCATTTGAAGACCTCGGAGTATCTGCTTACAATGGCGCCGGAAAATTAATTACCAACGGGGCTTACCTTACAATCGCCGGAAAGATCGTTTCGGTGGAAGCAAGACATGCTGCCTATATCAGGGACCTGATCAGCAACGGAACTTTTGCAGATGGGACCGATGCGAATGGTATGGATATAAGTATGGAACCTGCAGCAGTATTGACTGCAGCTAACACTTACCTCACTACCAAAGTTTCAGGAACTAATTTACCCACCTCTTAAATTTTATTTTATGAACGTCAAACATATTTTTAATGAAATAGAAAAGGTGGACCCGGAAATCTATGAAAGACTGGATACCCGCCGCAATGCAATGAAACAATTTTCAGGCATTGCCGGAAAATTAGCATTGACTGCCGTACCGCTGGCATTAGGAGGCATGCTTAAAAAAGCATACGGTCAGACTACAACCGGCGTATTAGGCATATTGAATTTTGCTCTTACACTGGAATATCTTGAAGCAAAGTTCTATTCGATGGGGAATGCTGCTATTACAGCCGGCACCTTAATGGTTCCAACCGCCCCGGCAAAAGCTGCTCTTCAGAAAATAGGTGCTGATGAGACCGCTCACGTAAACTTTTTGAAAAAAGCCATAACGGATTCCGGTGGTGTAGCCGTAACTGAACCAACTTTCGATTTTACAGCAGGTGGCGCTTTTGCGGATGTATTTACTAACTATGCCTTGTTCCTCGCCGTTGCTCAAACCTTTGAAGATACTGGTGTAAGAGCCTATAAAGGTCAGGCTGCTGATCCTGCATTGATGGCTAACAATGATGTATTAACTGCGGCACTGAATATTCACTCTGTTGAAGCACGGCATGCATCTCATATCCGCCAGATGCGCAAAGCTAATGGAGGACTAGTACCGGCTGGAGTGAATGTAAAGCCGTGGATCACGGGTAAACAAAGCGGTATTGATTCCCCCGCAGTACAGGCAAGTTATAATGGGGAGGAACTGACAACACAGGCTACGATCAATATTGTCAACATCAATGGACTGATGATCTCTGCCGATGCAGCATCCGAAGCCTTTGATGAGCCATTAACTAAACAACAAGTACTGGATATTGTCGGTCCTTTTATAACCTAAGTTTGGTTTGAGGAGTTTGTATAATCATGGTTGTATCTGAAAAGATGCAACCTTTTTTATGTAACTGGTCTGCGATGGAATTCTTGAACTAAGATAATCGTCCGCCAGATACAAAATACGTCATGGTATCAGTCTCTCCGGATCATTTTTATCATTTAGGTTTGGATTTGGCTCGCTGGACGTTAACTGATGAATTTGATTCCCGTTTCCCAAAATTTGCTAATTGTTCAACAATGGAAAACTAGTTATGCATCAAAAAGAGGATTTGGCTCAAAATCATAACCAAATACCGGGGCGTATCCCCCTGGTCCGTTTCCATAGATCGGTTGCCAGGGTGCTGCATTGTATCCATCCGATAAACTTCCGGTCAGTTCGTTCAGGCTTTTATCATAGGTCAGTGCCGAGGTAAGACCTACTTCAAGATATTTGGCAATTTTAGTGGAGAGATTAGTACTTAATGTATATTTCTCTTTATTGCTGCCTTGCAAAGTACCTTCTGTTTTGTAATAGCCGGTAGATAAATAATAATTAAATCATTCTGTAGCACCTGACAATCTCACACTAAAATCAGCAAAGGGAGCATCATCATTTAAATAAGCTCTCTGCCAATCATAAAAGATGAATTGCCGAGGTATTGCGGACTTGTTTCATCAAAGACGGCTCCAAATACATTGCCAAAAGGTTTGGGATTACCGGCATCGATATCCGGGTTATTCGCATAAGCTTCTTTATACAAAGCCACATACTGCTGAACATTTAATACATCAACGGGCCTGGCAACAGACCACTGCGTTCCGAAATACGCCGGCATCTATTTTAGGTTTGCCAATTTTTCCTCTTTTCGTTGTAATAAGCACTACCCCATTTGATGCACGAACACCGTAAATGGAAGCGGCCGATGCATCTTTCAAAACCGATATTGATTCAATATCGTTGGGGTTTACAATAGAAAAAATGTTGTTGGGTGTACCCAGGTCACCCAATACCGCTTGTCTTGTTCCCTGTACTCCTTCTACCGACGGAACACCTCGATAACATAAAGCGGGTCGTTCACACCATTAAATGTATTAATTCCACGAATACGCACGGTGACACGGTCATTGGGATTTCCGCCTGGCGTGTTCACTAATACACCGGCCATGCGTCCCTGCATGGATAATTCCGGAGTTGAAGCCGTATTTTTTTCGATGTCTTTAGCAAGGGTTGTAGATACTGATCCCGTCAGATCTTTCTTTTGGCGGGTTCCATAACCAATCACCACCGCATCAGACAATTGTGTGCTTTTGGAATTGAGTGATACATTCAGCAGTTGTTGATTATTCACCTGCACTTCTAAATCCGTATAACCCAGAGATGTGATTACCAGCGTTGCATCGGAAGCAACATTCAGGGAATAGATACCATCCGGTGCGGTAATAGCCCCACCTTATTATTCCCTTTTACGGAGATACTGACACACGCCAAGGGTGCCTTTGTTTGGTTATCCACTACCCTGCCGGCAACTTTTATTGTTTGCTGAGCTGATAGCGGGATAGAAAAAAGGGAGAAAGAAAAAAGAAGCAGCAGACAGTTCCTGTGGAACTTAAGGACTGTTTTTAAGTTCATAGCCATCGTTTTTTTTAAGCATTTTAGTCAAGCTACAATTATATAAGACGACGAAAAATTATAACGATTAAAAACTGAAACTATCCTGCACTTTGCTGCAAAAATCTTTTGTTTGCGATTTATCGGATGCAGTATTTTGTTTTCCTCCTATTGAATTATTATAGTTTGCATTTATATTTGATAAACACAATGGAGGAATATAGTATTGTAAGAAGGGATGACAACGACGGTCCAATGACAGAATAAAGCGTATTCCTGCCAGAATTGTCCATATAAATAATAACAAAACTCTGTTACGCTGCCACTACCATCAGGAATTACTGCAACCCATTGCATCAATTGGCCAAAACACCACCACGTTGATTTTAATGAAATAAAAAAATAGATATGAAAAAAAACCTGCTCGCTATTTTCCTGATCGTTTTTATCGTGATTTGCCACGCACAAACTAAACCAGTTACCATAACCAAACAACAGTTAAAAGACAAAATCAAAGGCGGTTGGGCCGGCCAGGTAATTGGTGTAACCTTTGGCGGCCCCTATGAATTTCGTTTCAATGGCACATTTATCGGCGACTATCAATCGCTGAAATGGTATGACGGTTACTTGAAAAATACAATGATAAATAACCCCGGTTTATATGACGACCTGTATATGGACCTGACATTCGTAGATGTATTTGAGAAACATGGTTTTGACGCACCGCTTGATTCTTTCGCTAACGCCTATGCGAATGCGGGCTATATGTTGTGGCATGCCAACCAGGCCGGTCGTTACAACATTCAGCATGGTATCAAAGCGCCGCAATCAGGTCATTGGATGAATAATCCCCATGCGGATTGTATCGACTACCAGATAGAAGCTGACTTTGCCGGATTGATGAGCCCCGGAATGCCCAATACCGCTTCGGCTATCAGTGATAAGATCGGCCACATTATGAACTATGGCGATGGCTGGTATGGCGGTGTGTATGTCGGCGCTATGTATTCATTGGCATTTACGTCCCACAATATCAATTATATCGTCAGCGAAGCATTAAAAACTATTCCCAGACAAAGCTTGTTTTACCAATGCATTAATGATGTGATCGGCTGGCATAAAAAATACCCCAACGACTGGAAACAAACATGGCTGGAAGTACAAAAGAAATGGGCCGATGATATCGGTTGCCCTGAAGGAGTATTTGTTCCTTTCAATATCGATGCGACCGTTAATTCAGCCTACGTTGTCATTGGTTTATTATACGGCCAGGGAGATTTTACCAAAACAATGGAAATAACCACCCGTTGCGGACAGGATGCGGATTGCAATCCTTCTACGGCCGGAGGTGTGTTAGGCACTGTGATTGGTTATGATAAAATTCCGGCCTATTGGAAAATGGGATTGAAAGAAGCGGAAGGTATCGATTTTAAGTATACGACCATGAGCCTCGATGATGTTTATGAAATTGGATTCAAACATGCATTAACAAATATTCAGAAAAATGGCGGAACTGTTGTTGGTGAAACGATACAGATCAAAGCACAACAACCGGTCGCGGTAAAATTTGAAAAAAGTTTTCCGGGTCTTTATCCCATAGATAAGGTTCCGGTAACATGGTCTGCCAATAAGGATGAGATCAGTTTTGATTTTGAAGGAACAGGTTTTGTTTTAAAAGGAGAAACGGCCAAATGGGCCAGTATGTCGGGCTATGTTTTCAATACGCAACTGTATATAGATGACAAATTGGTAGAGTCGCCGCAATTACCCACCAGCTATACCACCCGCCGATATGAACTGTGCTGGAAATATGACCTGCCCCAGGCAAAACACAGGGTGCGTTTGAAAATATTGAATACTTCAAAAGAAGAGGAGTTTAAAAGCTATGAAGCCATTGTCTATTCAGATAAACCCATGAATGGAGTAAAGATCAACGAGGAAGCCTCGAAAAGAATGGTTCAAAAATAACTCTCAACTACTTATAATAATTCACCGCAAATGCTTTCAATATGAAAAAACTGGTTTTAGTTTTCCTGGTTTGTTTCACCGCCTTTATTTCATCAGCAAAAACGCCGGGAAGTGA
>JANOCH010000209.1:0-6982 GCA_031412015.1 Chitinophagaceae bacterium | reverse complement strand
AGTTCAAAATGCCCTTCTTTATCTTGCAGAGCACCTGTAAACGCACCCTTTACGTGTCCGAACAATTCACTCCCGGCCAATTCTTTTGAAAGCGTACCGCAATCCATTGCTATAAAAGGCTTATCGCTTCTACTG
Organism: Chitinophagaceae bacterium; assembly: GCA_031412015.1. Taxonomy (GTDB): domain Bacteria; phylum Bacteroidota; class Bacteroidia; order Chitinophagales; family Chitinophagaceae; genus Terrimonas_B. The sequence continues at coordinate 6,847 of JANOCH010000209.1, read as the reverse complement.
CTCAGGCTATGAATTGTTTTCGCTATTACTTCTTTACCGGTTCCGCTTTCGCCGTATAATATCACACTGTAATTGGTTCCTGCTACTATGTTGATCTGGTCATATAATGCCTTGGTTGCCGTCGCCTTTCCTATCATGAACTCATCACCCGGATAATTTGCTTTCGACGGACTTTTCCTTTTGAAGCCATCGGTAGCTGAGTCGGCACTGGCGGCTGAAGCTGGTTGCTGAATAGCCTTGTTTAGTACACTTAATACTTCATCCGGTATCAACGGTTTTACGATATAATCAAATGCTCCGAGCTTGATAACCTCTACAGCTGTTTTAATGTCAGAATAACCCGTTATCATCAGCACTTTTATAACTGGATTTTCTTGTCGCAGTGCAGTAAGTACTTTAATACCTTCCATATCACCAAGACGGTAATCGCAGATAACAAGGTCGAACTTGCCTGCGGCAAATTTGGCTATGCCTTTACTTCCTGAGTGAGCCATGTCAATTTCATAACCATTTTTGGAAAGGAACCTTCCCAATAGTGTACACAAATCCAAATCGTCGTCGATAATGAGGATTTTTTTGCTCATAAACTAGTAAAATTGAAGTGAATGAAATTAGTCAATTTTTTCTTTCTAATTCTGCTATATGCCCAAATCATGCCGGACTTAAAGCTTTTCGGCAACATGGGGTGCCGATCCTATATTTGGCAGTAAAATTGATTCTAAATTAATGTGATAAGTAATAGTGTAATCGTTAATCCCTCCACCATACGCATGGGAGATGTAGTCAAAAAAAAGCCACCGGTACTAATAATTGACGACGAAGTGGATATTTGCTATTTGCTAAAAGGCATAATGAGGCTCAAAAACATCGAGGCTGATTATGCAACAAGTCTGGCGGACGCCAAAATCCGGTTGCAAAAGAATAATCCTTCCGTTATTTTCCTGGATAATCACCTTTCGGATGGAATGGGTCTGGATCATGTGCGCCGTTTTAAAAGAGAGTACCCTTCTGCGAGGATTGTTATGATAACCGCCCACGATACGCCTGCAGACCGTGAAAAGGCCCATAAAGAGGGAGTTGACTTTTTTATTGGCAAACCGTTTAGCCGGGAAATTATTTTTAAAACACTTGAAAAGTTTGATCTCAGCTAAAATTCATTGTGGGGAATAATTTCCACACTATTGTTGTTCACGCCTCAACTTAGGCCAAGTGTCACGATAAAAGACGACCCATGTCCGATATCACTTCGTACAGTTACATTCCCTTTATGATTTAAGATTATATTCTGGGTATTGGTGAGGCCGAGACCATTGCCTTTAATTTTCTTGGTAAAGTATGGTTCAAAAAGGTTTTGCAATGTTTCCTCATCCATACCAGTTCCGTTATCACTAAATTCTACCAGGCATTTATTTCCTTGCTTACTGGTTGTTATTTTCAATACGCCTGAATCCTTTTCCATAGCCTCTATGGCGTTCACAATGATATTCAAAAAGGCCAGTCTTATCTTGTCTTTATCCAGCATTATCTCACAGATATTATCTTTATAATGCTTCTCAACTTTTATGTGACTGAGCTCCATGCGATCACGGGCTTGCGCCAGAGCTTCGTCCAGCACGTCGTGAATATTTGCCGGCCTGGATTCCAGCTGTTCAAACCGGGTAGAATTGAGCAGGTCTGAAACCAGTTGATTGATACGGTTTACATTGCGACCGATCATATCGAGCAACAAATCTCCCTCATCGTTTCGGCTGGTTATTTCCTTCAATTGCTCCGATGCAAGAGAAATATTTGTGAGAGGGTTTCTTACTTCATGGGCAATGGTCCTGGCTATCCGGCCGGTAGCCGCAAATTTTTCTATACTTCTGAGTTCTTCCAGTTCAGCATTAGCCTTGTTTAGGTCATTTACTTTTTTCTCCAGCTCCATGCTATAAATCGCTGCATACCTGTCTGCCTCTTCCCTGGCCTTATTTTCCCTGTTGTAGGTGATCAATGAATAAAAAATGGTAACCAGGGCGATCAGCAATGAGATAACTGCAATGATCGTAGTACTAGTGAAAAAGCCGTCTAATTTGCTGTTTCGTCCATTCATCAGTATCTGTTCCTCCTCTTTTAATTGCTCCACCAAAAGCCTGATATTATCCATTACCAGCCTGTTAGACTCCCGGGAAGACAGAATATCTTCAGTAATTACGAATCCACCTCTTTGAAAATTAATAATGAACCCCGACAAATCGGATAGTTTCTTATCGATCATTTTTCCAAGAGAATCGAGCTTGGTCTTGTAGGCTTGATTATCAGCCGTGAGAACAACTAATTGCTGGTATAAAGCAGTGACCCTTTTTTTACCAGTATTGTAGGGTTTCAAAAAGCGGACATCTTTTGTGATGGCATATCCCCTAACCCCTGTTTCCGCATCTGTTATTTCAGCTTTGATGGATCCCAAATTATTAATAACATCATAAGAATGCGAAACTCTCTCCGCCTCTTTGGCCAATTTCTTTATGATAAAGAAGATCAGGAAATAAGAGATCAGCAACATTAAAAAAGCGATAAGATAGCCCCACCTGTTTTTTATCTTCAGCGATATGTCCATAAATCAAAAAAGTTCCTGATTTACAGAAACTCATGGTTAATATAACATTATTAAACGTAACTACAGAAAATGGCTTTTTAAAACCCGATACTGCGGTCTAATCACTGATAGGTTGTGGTTTTGGCGTAACGATAATTCCCTGCATAAAAGAAAGGGCCGCTGATATAACAAATAAATGAATAAACGCCCCCGCATTAAAGACAAAATATCCTAATATCCATGTTATTGCCAGCAAGCCGGCTATTATAAAAAATGCAAGTTTCATTGGTTCTGTTTTTTATTAACTCCTTACCATTTATTCCATACCCGATCCGGTAAATGAATCATTTACTACTTAGAAAAAATGGTGCCAGTCCAATTTGCATCCGCACGGCTTCACCCGTTCATTTTTGAGAAAAAGGGTTTACACCCCTCAATCCACGTATTATTTCTTCGGCAAACAAGTATGGCTAAGATTTTGACTATCGTATTATCCGGTAGTATTTAAACATTTTACATGAACCTCCATTCTCCATCGCCCTACTGGCTGCTTCGTCATGGCATTATCAACAGCTATCCTTCTCTTAACCGGGACATAAAAACCGAGATTGCAGTTATGGGTGCAGGTATAAGTGGCGCTCTTGTAGCGAATCAACTTTGCAGGTCGGGCTATAAAGTAGTTGTAGTGGACCGCCGCCATGTCGGGCTGGGTAGCACCGCTGCCAGCACGGCTTTGTTACAGTATGAAATAGATAAGCCACTACATGAACTTATGAAATTGGTCGGCGATAAAAATGCGATAAAAAGTTACCAATTATGCAGGAAAGCAATTGCCGATATTGAGAAAATATGTCACCAGCTAAATGACAATGATCTTTTCTTAGCAAAGCCAAGCTTTCAGTTTGCCTCTGCAAAAAAAGATGTAGCCGCTTTAAAAAATGAATATCTCCTGAGAAAAAAAGCTGGCTTTACCATTCAATGGCTGGAAGAAGATCAGATGAATAAGAAATTCGGTTTTTCGAGATCCGGCGGCCTTTTGTCGCAGGATGGCGCCGAAGCCGATGCCTATAAACTAACTCATTCCCTGCTAAAAACGTGTATCGCAAAAGGCCTGCAGGTATTTGATAATACCGAAGTCATTCAAATTCGTCATCACAAAAATGAAGTAGAATTAATTACAGTTAATAAAAAAAGGATCAGGGCCAGGAAACTGATCATTGCCTGTGGTTATGAATCGCAGCAGTATATTCCTCAAAAAGTACAGGAGCTTCACGCTACCTATGCTATCGCCAGTGAGCCCTATGAGCAAAAAAATTTCTGGTATAAAAATGCGCTGATATGGGAAACAGCAACCCCATACCTTTATTTGAGAACCACAAGTGATAACAGGATAATCATTGGCGGGAAGGATATTCCTTTTTCCAATCCCAACAAAAGAGATGGACTGTTAAATCAAAAAACAAAAAGCCTGGAAAGATCCTTTGCAAAGCTTTTTCCACAAATACCCTTTAAAACAGATTTTAAATGGACCGGTACTTTTGCTTCCACTAAAGACGGGCTGCCCTATATCGGTTCTATCCGGCAAAGACCGAATACCTATTTCGCGTTGGGTTTTGGAGGAAATGGTATTACGTTTAGTAGTATCGCGGCTAATATTATAAAAGATCTACTGGCCGGAAAGAAAAATAACAATGCAGCTATTTTTAAGTTTGACCGGTAGTGAACGTTTTAAGAAACGAAATGATCGTTGCCGATAGTGTTGACGGTCGAGTATAACGCTTGGCGTTATATTCAAACCCGGAAGCTTTTTGCAATGCATCCTGCAAGTCAAACTCTTTTTGTGATATACAAAGGGCGATCTTTCTTTCAGTGAGATATTTTGCCAGGTATTCCTGTTCTGTTTGCCCGGGCGTAGGAATGAGAATTGATCTTTTTCCCAGGGTCGCAATATCCATTACAGTAGAAAAGCCATTACGGCTGATGACATATTCTGCACGTTGAATTTCTTCATTCATTTCCCCGGTCGGCAGATGATTATAAAATCGCAAATGATTAGTAGATGGAATCATCGTTGTTTCGCCGGGCAAACCTCGTACGATCGTAGCTGTGCCATTGTAATGCCCGATATCATGAATGATCTTATTTTCCAACAAAGTTCGCTGTGGCTCCGGACCAGACAGGGAGATGAATAAGTGATCTTTCTTTTCCTCGCTATTCCCTTTTTTCAATCGCGATAAAATACCAATATACCTAACCGGAACAGATGGCATGGTAGTGGGGTGCGATAATTGGCCGGCTAATCCATCTTGTGTTTCTTCATCTGGTATCCAGCATTCAGTAAAGCGGTTGATAAACTGGTAGTTCCTTTTTTGCAAAATCCTTTCACTCCATTTACCAAAAGGACTTTTAATAGCAAGTTGATGAGTGATAAAAACAGTGGGGATACCCGGATGATTTAACCCATAACGATTGTCCGAAATTACCCCATCAAACTGGTACCTTTTCACGACTTCTTTCAGCCAATCATTTTCCTGCCGGATCGCACTAAGGATCCCGGGAACCTGGCGAAAAATGGTGGAGATCAAACGCAGTCCCGACCTACCGTATTTCACCCTATACCCCCGCAGGTATAAAAACGGAAGGTCGGGAAACTCCCTTTTTAATAAAATTTCCTGGGGTCCTTCCCCCGCCAGCCAGACATCGATATTTTGGCCAAGCAACTCGTAAATGACAGGGATACAGCGGGTAGCATGACCCAGACCCCAGTCCAGCGGTGCGACTAGTATCCGGAGGGGGCCATCTTTCTTGCCGGCCGGGTCATGATTCATGTTAATTTTTCTATTTTTTCAACCAAAAGCATACTATATTGTTTGTAAAATAGTTTTAATTTAGAATCCTGAATATGAAAAACATTAATAAAATGACTTTATTGCTTTTACTGGCAGGGATGATTTTTCTTTCCGCCTGTAGTCGCAATTATTATTCCGGTTCGGGCAAGGGCAGCAATTGTGGTTGTCCGAGTCATAAAGGAATGTCGGGTTATTAAAAGCTAGTGTACGATGAAAATGCCAAACCGCGATTTGTTAGTCTTATTGAAAAGCGAATTCATGAGCCCCAAAGCCATCGAGTTGGAGGTTGAATGTCTTAATGATATGCTGCGTTGCACAGAGTCCGACGAACAATTTTGTATAGCGCATGAGTTAGTTGACCGCAACCGCATTACTTCCAATCCCAAAAAATTATTAAAAGCCATTCGCTATACGGAATTAAAACAGTTTCGTTTTCTCATTAATAAGAATTGATCTTTTATATAAACACATTATACAAAAGGAGGGAACGAATGTTTCTCTCCTTTTGTATTTCTATACGATACCCATTCCTTTGAATTGTGATCAATGCGTTGAACTACACTAATTTTTTCAACGCCTCTTTTAATTTACCCAGCATTGCACTGATCTCTTCTTTTTTGCAGGTCCCCACGCTGAGACGATACCAGGCTGAACTTTTATCAGCGCCAAATGCATTAAATGGAACAACCGCCAGCTTCGCTTCATTGAGGATGTAGCCAGTTACTTCCGACTGGTCTTTTAATACTACGCCATCGGTTGTTTTTTTTCCAGCCAGTTCTATCTTGATGGTAAGGTAAATAGCTGCTTCAGGCGCGATCGCATCAACAGCAAAGCCTTCCTTTTTTAACTCCATGAATCCTTCATAAATAGTTCGAAGCCTCACCCCGATCTCCGCTTTAAAATGTGCCAGGTACTTGCTGATCGCTTCGCGGTTACCGAGGTAATAAGCCACCGCTTTTTGTTCGGCCATTGGCGCCCATGCACCCAGGTGCGTAAGTATAGCTTTCATCTTATTTATGATCGCAGCAGGTCCGAAACTCCAGCCTACCCTTACACCTGTTGCTGCAAAAACCTTACTGATGGCATCAATGAAAATAGTGTACTGCCGCATTTCGCTTCTAAGCGAAACAGGGTCATAATGCTTAATGTTCCCATAGGTCAAATGCCAGTACATCTGGTCATACATGACAAACAATTTTTTTTGTTCCGGCCCACGGCGTTCGTTTTCCTCCAGCACAAGGTCGCATATCGCTTCGAGGTCTTGCTTTTTAAACGTGGTGCCAGTTGGGTTTTGTGGCGAGCATAAAGCGATCAGGGTAGCATCCTTTATAAAAGGACGGATATCGTCAGCGGAAGGCATAAAATTATTTTCCGCTTTTGCTTCCACCACTATATGTTCTCCGCCGACAAAATGAGTATAATGATT
>JANOCH010000208.1:0-3953 GCA_031412015.1 Chitinophagaceae bacterium | reverse complement strand
TCAGAGCAAGTGCATTAAACTAATCTAAAAAATCAATGATAGAAATTTCGGCACACGGATGACACGGAGCGGACGGATGAAAACGGATTTTTTTATCCGCCTGCGGCGGATAAATCTGTGATCATCCGGCCAATTTGTATTTACAGCTCTGTAAAGAATTCATCGCATAATCGTGTTACATTGCTATGATAGTCCGTGCCATCCGTGTGCCAAATCAACTTGTATTTTTAATGCGCTTGTCCCAGGTAACCGTTAAACTGTATAAAGAAAGGGAATTTATCGCACCCAATCTGTACAAAATTCATCGCCGTATTTTATTGGAAGTTTTTGTTTCAGAGTGTAGATACTTTGGACGAGGATTGAAGGGCTCACCAGGCCTTAAAGGAAGTGAGCCGGCCAAAAATTACTTCATCAAAACAACTTGCTATTATGAAAGAAAACGTAAAGCCGGGCTCTGGCCCTGGCTTGATCAAATTGCTGTTCGCATTCTTACTCTTCAGCTTTTTTACGACTGTCAACGCACAAACAATCTCCGGGACAGTATCAGACGAAACAGGAAAAAAACTTTCATCCGTTTCTGTTGCTGTAAAAGGTACTACCACTGGTGTCACCACGGATGCTTCCGGCCAGTACAGAATCAATGCAGGCGGCAATGCCACATTAGTGTTTAGTTCTGTTGGTTATGCGACAATGGACGTTCCGGTGGCAGATCGTTCGGTGGTTGATGTAACACTATTGACGAATGCCCAAAGCCTGGATGCAGTAGTGGTAACAGCATTGGGTATTACTAAACAGGCAAGGGGATTAGGCTATGCAGCTACCAATGTGAAGTCAGAAGAATTGACCATCAACAGAACGCCGAATGTGATGAATGCGTTGCAGGGTAAAGTAGCCGGCGTCAACATCTCTTCATTGGGAACAGGTCCCGGAGGTACATCCAAGATCCGTATCAGGGGCCAATCATCTATTGGCGGCCAAAATAATCCGCTGATCGTAATAAATGGTGTGCCGATCGATAATAGCAACTTCAATGACAACGCTGTTTCTGTAAAAGGCGGTGGAAGCTATTCCGATGGCGGTGATGCTTTTTCCAGCATCAATCCCGACGACATCGAGAGTATGACCATCCTGAAAGGTGCGCCAGCAGCAGCCCTGTACGGATCCCGTGCGCAAAATGGGGTGATCATGATCACCACTAAAACCAAGGGTAAAGGAAGAGGCATCGGTGTTACTTATAATTTAAATTATACCAATGAATCTCCGATCGATTATACCGATTATCAAACCGTATATGGACAAGGGGAAGGCGGTTCACGGCCTCAAACCCCTAATCCTACATCCGGGCAATGGTCATTTGGTGAAAAAATTGTGCCTGGTATGACGCAGATTTTATTCAATAATCTTACCGTTCCTTATGAGTTGCAGGGAAGCAGGATCAAAGAATTTTACAGGAATGGGCAAAACATCGCTAACACGGTTACGTTGGAATCAAATTCAGAGAAGGGGGGAATACATCTCTCTTTAAATAATACAGACAACCTGGGTATCGTTCCCAACAATAAATTCAACCGCAAGACGATGAATCTTGGGTTCAATTATAATTTGTCAGATAAATTCAGTTTTGCCGGAAACGTCAACTATTCCAGGGAAAATAATAAGAACCCGCCGAACATCGCGAACCAGGACAATTCAATTCCCACTGTTTTGATGGCGTTGGCGAACACCATGCCGCTCTCAGTATTGGCCGCCAATAAATTTAATGCGGCGGGTAATGAATATGTTTATTCACGTTTTATGAACCGGACCAATCCTTTCTGGGTTTTGTCAGAACAATTTCACAACATTAAAAGAGACAGGATCTTCGGTAATGTATCAGTGAAATATAATATTCTTCCCTGGCTTTTTGCCCAGGGTCGTTTTGGACAAGACTATTGGTCACGTGACGAAGATTTTAATAATTTCCCAACCGGTCATGCTTCCAGGGCACAGGTAGCAGGCTTTGCCAATGGAGTTTACACCCAGGAATCACGCCGATACAGGGAAACCAACCTTGACTTCCTGGTAAGTGGTAACAAAAAATTCGGCGATTTCGATGCTACACTTACCGTAGGAGGCAACCAATTGCGCAGGGAAGTCAAAATCAACAATGTGGTAGTGACTGACTTTTTCGTGAGGGGTTTATATACTGTTCAGAACGGAAGAGCAAAAGATCCTATTTATACTTTATCTGAGCAAGGTGTGAATTCTCTATATGGTTCCGCGGAAGTATCATGGAGGAGAACGTTGTACCTGAACGGTACACTGAGAAACGATTGGTTCTCTACCTTATCTGATGCAAACCGCAGTATTAAATATCCATCCGTTTCCGGTTCTTATGTATTTTCCGAAACACTAAAAAATATTCCATGGCTAAGTTTCGGGAAGGTCAGAATCGGATATGCGGAAGTAGGCAGCGATGGTTCGGTCAACCCGTATTCAGATCAATTATTTTACAACGTGAATGCTAACCTGATCAACAATCCAAATGGAACACCCGTTCCGGTAGGTACCAGCGGTACTTCTGTACCGAATCCAAACCTGAGACCAAGCAGGGCCGCCGAAACAGAGGTTGGACTGGAATTAAAATTGTTTAAGAATAGAGTAGGCTTTGATTTTGCCGCATACAGGAAAATAACAAGTGATCAGATTGTGCAAGTGCAGGTTTCAGATGGCTCAGGTTTTCTCAACACGTTTATCAATAGTGGCAAAAGCCGCAACCTTGGTTATGAAGCTTTGCTGAACATTGTAGCTTTTGAAAAGAAAGATTTCCGTTGGGAATTTACAGCCAATGTCGCCTATAATAAAACAAAAGTATTAAGCATTTTAACCAATAAGGATGGTGAACGTATTACGACAGGAACCCACGTTTTCAATGGAGAAACAAGACATGTAGTGGGCCAGGAAATGGGACAAATTGCAGGCTTTGGCTATGCAACGGACCCTACCAAAGGCAACCAGCGAATTTTCCAGGCGAATGGATTACCACAACGTACGGCTGCGCTGGTTCTTTTTGGAAGCGCATTGCCCAAATGGACCGGAGGTTTTCACAACGCCTTTAGCTACAGAGGAATTAACCTGACTGTTCTTATAGATTTCAAACTGGGTAATAAAATGTTGTCGGGTACCAATTTTAATGCCTACCGCCATGGATTACACAAAGCAACTTTAGAAGGCAGGGTGGATAGTGTGTTGGGTGTTGGTGTTAATTCTTCCGGCGCTGTGAACACGAAGAGAGCCGCCGTGCAAACTTATTGGGAACATTTGCGCTCGCAGCAGATCGTAGAACCTGTTATCTATAATGGTGGTTACTGGAAGCTTCGCCAAATTACGTTAGGCTATGATTTTACAAGGTTCGTTCCGGCAAAATGGCCAATCAAGGGAGTCAAATTAGATTTTGTTGCCAGCAACGTTCTCATCATTAAGAAATGGGTTGACAATATCGATCCTGAATCATTTGGCTTTGCCTCAGATAACCAGGTTGGTTTGGAATCACCGGGTCTTCCCACAACACGTGGATTTGGTTTGAACCTAAATATTAGATTCTAATGCAACTAATACTATTAATCCCGATAGGCGTCGGGATGATCTGGCCAATAACAAATAAAAAAATTACAGATGAAAAAAATAATTAACTATAGTTTACTGATCGCTTTAACGTTGTTCGCAGCTTCCTGCGAAAAGGGATTAGAAGGTTTAAACAAAAATAAAACCAGTCCAACTTCCCTTGACCCGGTGCTGCTTTTAAACCAAGCCATCATCAATACCTCCTTTCCGAGCAGGTCAGTGTTGTTTGATATCGGGATCGTCCAGCAAATGGTAACTCCTAATGGCGGTGTACTGGCAGGGGCCAATTTTAACCAGGATAGCAAGGATGGTACATTGGGGGCGATATGGTCCGCTTACTATCAAAATGT
>JANOCH010000207.1:0-2985 GCA_031412015.1 Chitinophagaceae bacterium | reverse complement strand
AACACTACCTGCAGGTCAGTAATAATATTAAACCTAAACTCTATGCTGTCAATTCTACCGGGATAGGGCTGAAAAACCTGAGTTCACGGTACAAGATCCTTTTCCGGAAGGACATAACCATTTCAACCAGTCATGAAAACTTTATTGTAAAACTACCATTGATCAATTAACCCAAAACCTTTTTGCCATGTTAAATGCTGTAATTATTGAAGACGAAAGACCCGCATTGGAAAGTCTTGTCAACGCTATATCGTCCATTGCCGATGACATACAAATAACCGCACGGCTGGGCAGTGTACGGGAAAGTATTGAATACCTTTCGCAGAAACCTGCGGTAGATCTTATTTTTAGCGACGTACAATTAAGCGATGGATTATCCTTTGAAATATTCGGGCAGGGAAACGTACCGACGCCCGTGATCTTTATAACAGGCTATGATGAATTTATGATGAATGCCTTTGAATACAATGGCATTGACTACCTGCTAAAACCGGTAGACAAAGAAGATCTGCGCAAAGCATTGACAAAATACAGGATGCTGGAAAAACATTTCACCGATCATCATTCGCTGAAAAGCTTGCTGCAATATGTAGGCGATCACAAAAAGAAACGCATGATCGTCAAAAAAGGAATGGAGAACATTTCACTGCGGATGGATGACATCGTACTCTTTTATACGGAGAACAAGATCGTTTATGTGATCGATCGCTGGGGCAAGAAATACCTGGCTGATAAGAACCTGGCGGAAATGGAAGAAGATCTTGATGAAGCTGTCTTTTTCCGTGCCAACCGCCAATACATTATCAATATTAATTTCATAAGAGGATTTAAAGCGTATGAAAAAGTAAAACTGATCGTTGACCTGACGTTGCCCGATCTGAATCATTGCGTGATCGTCAGCCAGGAGATGGCGCCGCAATTCAGGGAATGGATGCATAATGCTTAAACCGAAGTCGGAAGTCAGATGTCGGAGGACAGAACTTAGAAGATAGAGGAAATCCGGCTTCTGACTTCATACATCTTATCTCATTTCCTATACCACCATCAAACTGCAGCCGCGTATATCGCTGTTATCTATCCGGCCCAATACTTCAAAACTGCCATCCGGAAAAAGTTTGCCGGCATCCTCGGTGGCAATAAAACTGCAGGAATAAATATTCGCAAGGTCAATAATATTTATCGCACCGCTGACGGATGCCACTGATTGAAACCCTGTACTCCGTATTTCAAAAGGATCATCCTCCTCCCGAATCAGCACTTTCATCCAGGGCGGACATCTGAAAACACCTTCTCCGGAAGAATAAGCTTGTGATAAAAGCTCGGTCATTCCATATTCAGAGTGAATAATAGGAAGATCAAACGCTTTTTTCAAAATTGTATGCACCTCGTGCCGCACCATTTCTTTCCTTCTGCCTTTCATGCCGCCCGTTTCCATAACGGTAGTATACTTTAAAGATCTTCCATTCCTTCCTGACGAATAAACAGAAGCAAAATCAAGTAACGCAAAAGTTACTCCTATTAACAACGTTTTTTGTCCCCGGTCTTCCAGTTCGTTTATCAGGGCCCCTAACTTGTCATAGTCATCGAGGTAAAATCCACTGCCGGGATGACCACTTAACCTGATCAGCTCATTGACCATAAATACCAACGAAGAATTTTCCCTTTCCAGGTAAGAGGGTAACAATCCCAAAATGCACCAATCTTTTACCGGCCCATAAAAAAGCCCGAATCCTTTTGTAAAAGCCTCCTTATATAATTGAGTGTCCCTTACGAAATGACGGCTATTGATACCTCCGGTAGTACCGCTGCTTTCAAAAACAGTGGCTGGTTCAAAAAAGGTAGTCTCAATCCGGTGTGACTTGAAAAACCGGATCGGCAAAAAGGGGATCTGGTCAATGGCCAGAACCGCTGCCGGGTCGATCTGCAAGGCATTGGTGTATTGCTTATAGACAGCATTATTTTCATATTGGAACCGAAACAGGTCGAGAGCCAACTGTTCAAAAGTTGAACCGTTCACGGCCAGAACTTTATCTTTCCATTGACATTGCATGTTCTTTACTTCAGGGCAAAAAGCTTTATATTTGTTTTACTCAAATGTGTGACATGAAAACCCTTCCGGCAATTTTTATTGTATCGCTGACCATCTTGCTAATAGCTTGTGGCAAAGATAAGTTTGAAACCAAGCCCAAACTTGAAATAAAGGATTACAGTTCAAAGGTTATATCCCAGGGCCAGACAATGACCATCCGTTTGAACTATTTTGATAAAGAAGGGGATCTTAGCGAAGCTCCCATGATCGGAATTTTAACACGTGTCAACCTTTTTCCACTAGCGCCTGGCCAGGATAAAGTAGATACTTTTCGCAATAACCTGCCTGAATTTCCTAAAAAAGACAATGGCGAGATCACTTTTCAACTGCCTTATGACTTCCTGAAAGAAAGCACGATAGAAGATGACACCCTTGTGTTTCGATTTGCCGTTACTGATCTGGCAGGCAATACAAGCGACACTGTCAGCACTGACCAAATTGTGATCGATTTGCCATAAGCCGATGAGCCTTGCCGGAAAACTGTTCCGCTTTTTTATTTATAGCAACATATTTATTGCTCTGTGTGCCGTTTTAATGGTATACCAAACAAGTGAACTTTTACTGCACAGCTCCCCTCCTGTTTATTTTACTTTCTTCGTTTTTTTTGCCACGATCTGCAGCTATAGCTTTCATTGGTATCTAACTCCTTTTGAAACAGAAACTCCTTCGCCACGGACGGAATGGCTGGAACGGAGTAGAATTGTGCATTCCATTCTCTTCTTTACCGGTTTGGCAGGCGCTGGCTTTTGCTTTTCATACCTGTTGCCATTCTGGCCCTGGCTGCTCTTATCGGCTTTCATGACTTTTCTTTATTCCGCCCCAAAGATCCCGCATCCATGGTTCCGGTTATTGAGAAAAGTGGCGCTGGGTAAGACCATCTTCCTTGCTCTTGTGTG
>JANOCH010000206.1:0-5696 GCA_031412015.1 Chitinophagaceae bacterium | reverse complement strand
TTCTTGTGCCCTGGAATTATTACACTATTGACAGAACCAATAGTATCGTTCCGGAATCGAAGGCCGATATAAAAAGCATTTTTAACCGGTCTAAGCAGCCAAGAAGATTTCATGTTCCGTTTGAAAATCGATCTAACTAATATTTAATTACCATAATTTATTTATAACAGAATGGATGGATTATATACACTTCAGTTAAACGAAGTGGGAATTCATGATATAGCTACAGTAGGGGGCAAAAATGCTTCGTTGGGCGAAATGTTGCAGCATCTAACTTCCTTGGGAATTAATATACCTAACGGGTTTGTTATTACTGTGGCCGCTTATAAGACCTTCATCGAATACAACAACCTGGAGAGTACAATCAGGCATATTGTCAACACGATTGAACATGAGAACCTGGAATCGCTTCGCAGGGGAGGGTCCCAGGTAAGGTTACTGGTAAGAAATGGCCGTTTTCCGAAGGAGATGAGTGAACTGATTATCGCGGAGTATGAAAAACTTTCTAAAACCTACGGCCAGGATTCTACGGATGTGGCCGTGCGGTCATCGGCGACAGCCGAGGATCTGCCGGATGCTTCTTTTGCCGGCCAACAGGAGACCTACCTGAATGTCCGGGGTCCTGCCTCTTTAATGGACGCCGTGCGTAACTGTTTTTCATCCTTATTTACCGACAGGGCTATCAGTTACCGGCATTCCTTTGGGTATGATCATTTTGACGTTGGCTTGAGCATCTGCGTGCAAAAGATGGTTCGAAGTGATCTTGGCTCTTCTGGAGTTGCTTTCAGTCTTGATACCGAGAGTGGTTTTAAGGAGGCGGTAGTTATAAACGGGTCATATGGTCTTGGTGAGATGATTGTCCAGGGTTCTGTTTCTCCTGATGAATTTATCGTGTTTAAGCCTGCACTTAAAAATGGGTACCAGTCTATCATTGAAAAAAAACTGGGAGCCAAGGATAAAATGATGGTCTATGGGGACGGGTCAGATGAGCGGGTTAAAATTATTCCAACCGAGAAGGGCTTTCAGCATCGGTTTTGTTTGTCCGACCAGATGGTGATAACACTGGCAACCTGGGTGGTGAAAATTGAAGACTATTATTCAGGCATTCGCGAAAAATGGACGCCGATGGATGTGGAATGGGCTGTTGATGGTTTAACCAAAGAACTGTTTATCGTTCAAGCCAGACCTGAAACAGTGCATTCGCAAAAGGATCATAATAAAATTAATGAATACAGCATCAGTGATAAAAACCGGTACGAGAAAGTTCTTTTAAAAGGCATTGCCGTAGGCGATAAAATAGCCACAGGAAAAATAAACATTCTTTTTTCTCTTGATAAGCGGGTTATTGATGGCCATGAGTTTTCTAATGGCGACGTGCTGGTTACCGATATGACTGATCCGGACTGGGAACCGATTATGAAAAAGGCCTCGGCGATAGTTACCAATAAAGGAGGACGTACCTGTCATGCGGCTATTGTCGCCAGGGAATTGGGGGTGCCGGCAATTGTTGGCTGCGGTGATGCTACTGAAATTCTCCAGGAAGGTAATACCGTTACAGTCAGTTGTGGTGAAGGTGAAACCGGCCTGGTATACGACGGTAGTATTGAATTTGTAAAGAACGAGTATGATTTGCGGGAACTTCCAACAATCATGACTGCATTAATGTTGAATGTTGCCACACCTTCAATGAGTTTCATGTTTTCACATCTGCCCAATAAAGGGGTAGGACTTGCGCGGGAGGAATTTATCATCAATAACTATATACAGGTACATCCCCTTGCGCTGCTTCATCATAAAAAATTAGATGATGCTGCTCTGACGAAAGAAATTCACAAAAGAATTTTGGGCTATGATAGCGAAGAAGATTTTTTTATTAAAAAACTTTCTTATGGTATTGCAAAGATTGCGGCTTCCTTTTATCCCAATCAAGTGATAGTTCGTTTCAGTGATCTTAAAACCAATGAATATTATAATCTGCTGGGAGGTCATCATTTCGAGCCGCATGAAGAAAACCCTATGATTGGCTGGCGGGGTGCATCCAGGTATTATTCGGAAAAATATAAAGAGGCATTTGGGTTGGAATGCAAAGCGATAAAAGTTGTCCGGGAGGAAATGGGCCTTGATAATGTGGTTGTAATGGTGCCATTCTGCAGAACCGTCGAAGAACTGATCAAAGTAAAGGAAGTAATGAAAGAATTTGGATTGATACGCGGCGAAAATGGACTTAAACTCTACCTGATGGCAGAGTTGCCGTCTAATATTATTCTGGCGGACGAATTTGCCAGGTATATTGACGGTTTTTCCATCGGTTCCAATGATCTTACTCAACTGACTTTGGGGCTCGACAGAGATTCCGCCTTGGTGGCCCATTTGTATGATGAACGTAATAATGCGGTTAAGTACATGATATCAAAGCTCATTGAATCTGCCAAGCGGAATAATATTAAAGTTGGAATCTGCGGCCAGGGCCCATCAGATTTTCCGGATTTTGCCCAGTTCCTGGTCGAACAGGGGATTGATAGCATTTCGGTCACGCCGGATTCAGTTATCAAAACAATCCGGGCAATTGCATCCGTAGAAGGCAAGCTTTTTCCGGAAAGGGTACTTGAAAATAAAAACAGTTGACCAGTCACGATAAATAAATGAGCAAGCATAAACATAAGCAGTGAGGCAATTGTTGCCAGCAGGAAGGTAATGTCTATTACCTTCCTTATTTGTTGTTTTCAATTTAATATTTGATGCTTTAACAAATTTTATGGTGATAAAAAGAAAGACGCTGGATGAATTCAGGTTAAGCGAGCTCCGCCTTTATCCGAATGCAACTGGTGAATTGAGCAGCTTATTGAGAGAAATAGCTCTTTCAGCTAAAAGGATCCAGGTGGAAATTAACCGTGCATCAGCCTTCAATGATGCAGAACATGAAACTAGTATTAACGCTTCCGGCGAAACGGTAAAAAAACCAGATCGTTTCGCCAATAATGAGATATTACACGTATTGAAGAATAGTTTTAGTTGTGCGGGAGCCGTCAGCGAAGAAGAAGAAAGTATACAGGTATTTGATAATTGTCAAAATAATAGAAGCAAATACGTGGTGATGTTTGATCCCGTAGACGGCAGTAGTAATATCGATACTTGTATGACCCTGGATACGATTTTCGGAATCTACAGACGAATTACCTCTATTGGCGAACCATGTGAAATACAACATTTTCTACAGAGTGGTGAAAGTCTTGCGGCGGCAGGATACTTTATTTATGGTTCGTCCACCATGCTGGTGTATGCCACCAGGAGAGGCGTTAATGGATTTACACTGGATGGGAGTATTGGCGAATTCACGTTAACGCACCCAGATATTCGGTGCCCGGAATATGGTAACATATATTCTATAAATGAAAGCAAGATTCTTCATTACCCGGATCCAGTTATCCGCCATGTAAGAGGTATGCAGGAGTGGAACCTGCATAATCCGGGTTCGTTTACGTCACGTTACGTTGGAAGTATGGTTGCTGATTTACACCGGACCCTTCTGCAAGGCGGAATATTTTTGTATCCTGAAACCAGGGATTTCACGGGTGGAAAACTCAGGTTAATATATGAATGCAATCCGTTTGCCTATATTTTTGAAATAGCCGGTGTTCTGGCCAGCTCCGGAAATCAGGCAATAATTAGTATTAAACCGGAAAGTATTCATCAACGGTCACCGGTTTACATAGGGAGCAAGAGAACGGTACAACTGCTAACCCGTAATAATTTAAAAAGTTTTTGTACCCAATAAATGAGTTTGAATTATTTCAATCAGATAGATTGGAAACTTTTGACTGAGAATTTATCGTTAACTATAAAACAATATTTGAGCCGTCCTTATCAATTCCTTTTCTTCCCGATAAAAATCTCACGAAGTGAAGATTGAAAAAACCGAAATAACGCCCCGTATTAATAGTTATATCTCTTGCAAAAAGAGAGAGGAGCCTTTTTTCCAGTCACCTTTTCACTGTCATCCCGAACTCGAGCTGGTATATATTTGCGAAAGCAGCGGCAAACGGATTATTGGGAATTCCGTTGATCATTTTGAAGCGGGTGATATGGTGTTTCTGGGCCCTAATTTACCCCACGTATGGCTTAATGAAGAAGGGTACTATGCTGGAAACGCCTCGCTTAAAGCCAAAGCAATCGTTCTCTATTTCAACAAGAATTTATTCGGTAATTTATTTTATGAGCTAAAGGAAAATTTCAAAATAAATACGCTTTTTAATCACGCTTCACGCGGGCTTTCCATTACCGGCAAAACAAACGGGTTGATCAGCCAGAAGTTGGAAGAACTCCTGGTTAAAAAGGATTTTGAAATTATACTAGGGTTGTTTGAAATATTGTATATTCTGAGTGAATCCAGGGATATTGCTTTTATTAATAATGAAGCTTTTGCGCCACCCAGGGATGATCTCAGAGGTGACCGGCTTTCGAAGGTTTTCAGTTATGTAAAAAACAACTACATGAAAAATATAACGCTGGGAAGTATTTCGAGGATCGCAAACCTAACGCCGCCGTCATTTTGCAGGCTTTTCAAGAAAAGTACCAACAAACATTTTGTGGAATATTTAAATGAGGTTAGGGTTTCGAATGCGTGTAAATTATTAATCGAAACGGAAATGAGCATATCTGAAATTGCCTATGAATGCGGCTATAAAACGGTATCAAATTTCAACAAACTTTTTAAGAAAATTACTGCAGTCAGGCCAAACGAGTACAGAAGGAACTCAGGTTCTTAAATATCTGTTACCCGTAGGATCAGGAAAATAGTTAGTTTTTAACCATTCTTGTTTGATTTTTAACTTTTAATTTTTTACATGTACCATTTAGCATAACTTAAAGTTCAATATTAACATCCGGATGTTAATTTGTCGGATTATTTTAAACAGTCTTGTCAGGGAATCCAAGTAACGTTCACTAACTGTAAATGGTTAAGGCAAGTGAATAACGATGCAGCCTATAGGTTTGATTTAAATCGCCTGTCCTGCTACTACAGCAGAGATTACAATTATCTTATTTCCATTGGCCTCTACCAGGGTCTTGAACTGGAACAGGTAAAAGATATTGTTCACCAGCTATTTCTTGATTTTGCCGAAAAAAAAATTGACCTTGATAGCCTGACAAACCCCAGGGCATATATCATCACCTCCCTGAAGCGACGGATCATCGATCATTACAGAATTAGTTTGAAAAAAGTTGATGGCGATTACTTTAGCTACAGGGAAATTTCGGAATCGGCAACAGACAAATTAATTGAAGACAATGAAACTGCCGCTGAACTGACCACCAGGTTGAAGAAGGCCTACGATCACCTACCCGAAAGGTGCAAAAAAGTGATTTTTCTAAAATATTATGAAGGGTTGAACAACGCTGAGATAATGGAGAGAACAGGCCTTTCAATGCGTAGTATCTATAATAATTTATCGGAAGGCATCAAACAAATGCGGGAAGAAGTAGGCGAGCAGAATAGCAAATGCGGCAAAATTGCGGCTTTCGGCTTCTTACTCCTTCTTTTGTTCTCTCTTTTCTAAAAAATTTCCTGAAATATTGGTAAAGAATAGTGATTCTCCCGTCTCTTTAAGGTCTAACTGAGCAACAAATGCAAAAAGTGTTTTCGGTAGAAGATTTAGTCATCAATGATTCTTTCATAAATTATTGCCACCTGGATA
>JANOCH010000205.1:0-1685 GCA_031412015.1 Chitinophagaceae bacterium | reverse complement strand
CAATAAAGTCGGCTAATTGCAATGGTCCCATCGGGTGAGCCATACCGAGTTTCATCACGGTATCTATTTCCTCTACCCCTGCAACGCCTTCATACAAACTGTAAACAGCTTCATTGATCATCGGCATCAGGATGCGGTTGGCAATAAAACCAGGATAATCATTCACCACACAAGGTATCTTGCCTAATTGCTTAGTTAATTCAACAATGGTATCCGTCACTTCTTTTTTAGTGGCATAGCCGTTGATGATCTCTACCAGCTTCATCACCGGAACAGGATTCATAAAATGCATACCGATCACTTTACCGGCACGCCCTGTTGCCGCAGCGATTTTAGTAATAGAAATAGAAGAGGTATTGGTGGCCAGTATCGCTTCTTTGGGCGCCAGTTTATCCAGTTGTTCAAATATCTGCAGTTTCAGTTCTACGTTTTCGGTGGCTGCTTCTATTACAAGCTCCGCATTTTTTACACCTTCACTCATATTCGATTGAATGTTGATGTTGCCCAGGGCAGCTTTTTTTTGTTCTTCAGTCACCAGTCCCTTGGCTATTTGCCGGTCAAAATTTTTGGCGATGTTGGCAATCGCTTTGTCCAATTGAGTCAATGAAATATCGACGATCGTCAACTTAAAACCTGCTTGCGCAAAAACATGGGCGATACCATTGCCCATGGTGCCGGCGCCGACGACGGAAATAGTCTGAACCATGATTTATTGGCTTTTTGGGATTAATGGGAAATTTAGGTTTGCAAGATAAGTAATGTCTTATCTATGATTTAGGTGACCAGGTTTGATTTTACGAAACAGAAAAAGAAAGATATAGGCAAATGACCAAGTAAAGATCAGGACGCTGAAGTCCCGATCGCTATCGGGAGCGACGCCAGGAACGATGATCCTACGACAAGCTCAGGACAGTACCAAAGTTGGCTACATCGTTATCCTCATAACCTATTAAATCCTTCCAAATCGTGGTTCAGACAGTTACTTATTCTTAAAATCTCCCCTCTTCCAGGCCTGTATAAAATCGGCCCAGGCGGCGGGGTTAAAAATATTCATCGGCGGTGTCTGACCCTGGTATACGGCCCGATTGGCGATCTTATTGAATTGAATCCGGGTGGCTTCGCCGCCATCACCGGGGACTGTTTTCATTAATACCCTTCGTTTTGCGGCGCTGGTGTTTTGCCGGGCGATCTCAATATCGTCATTAGATATCTTGGTATTTACAAAATCGCGGGCAAACTGCTCTGGCGTTGGTCTTGCTCTTATGATCGTAGCAGGTAAATAAACGGTGTCTTCTACCATCAGCTGAATAACACTAAATTGATTTCCCTCCAGGCTACGGGGAATATCAATGGTTTTAGGTTTATAACTGACGTGGGTAAATTCTACCTGGTCGCCTTTTAGCACCACAATGGAGAAAACGCCCTGGTCGTTGGTGATGGTTCCGCGGTTCTGGCCTTTAATAACGACGCTTACGGCAGGAATTCCTACGAGACTGTCGGCAGTCATGATGACTCCATACAATTGAACCACAGAATCACGGGCTTTTTCAAACTGGGCTTTGGCAGTCACAGGGAGTAGAAAGGCAGCAAAAAGGAGGTATTGTAAAATTTTCTTCACGGTCTCAAAAATAAGTACAAGTTGTTTAATTCAGTCAACAAAATAGGCCTCAGTATGTTTAACTTTG
>JANOCH010000204.1:0-5046 GCA_031412015.1 Chitinophagaceae bacterium | reverse complement strand
TGACTATTCCCTACACCCTCGAACAATGCCGCAAGACCGGTCGTATCGATAATTTTTTAGTGGCTGCGGGGAAAAAGACCAGTGATAAGTTGACAGAATATACATTTGATGATACCGATCTCTACAAGATCATCGAAGGTGCTTCCTATGGTTTACAGGTGACAAAAAATCCCCAACTGGAAAAATATTTGGATACCCTGATTGCGATTATTGGCGATGCACAGGAACCAGATGGTTATCTCTATACTTTCCGAACGGCGAAGATGCAGAAGCCACATGACTGGATAGGAAGTAAACGCTGGGAAAAGGAAGAAGACCTCAGTCATGAATTATATAACTCAGGTCATTTGTTTGAATCGGCCGTGGCGCACTACCAGGCAACGGGTAAAAAGACTCTATTGAATATCGCCATTAAAAATGCTGACCTGCTAGTTAAGACTTTTGGTTATGGTAAAGAAGAAAAATTTCCCGGTCACCAGATCATTGAAACGGGACTGACTAAACTGTACCGGGTGACTGGTAAAAAAGAATACCTCGACCTGGCTAAATTCTTTTTAGATCTGCGTGGTACGGCCGGGCATTTAAATCATGAATACAGCCAGGCGCATAAAAAAGTAATTGATCAGCATGATGCGGTGGGGCATGCGGTGAGAGCTACCTACATGTACACGGGTATGGCTGATGTAGCAGCGCTAACCGGCAATCAACAATACCTTAAAGCCATCGATGATATTTGGAAAGATGTGGTGGAAAAGAAATTGTATATCACGGGTGGTATTGGAGCTACCGGCGCCGGTGAGGCATTCGGTAAAGCGTATGACCTTCCCAATATGTCGGCTTATGCCGAAACCTGTGCGGCTGTAGCGAATGTTTACTGGAACAACCGGATGTTTTTATTGCACGGCGATGCCAAATACATTGATGTAATGGAACGAACTTTATACAATGGCTTGTTGTCTGGCGTTTCACTGAGCGGCGATCGTTTCTTTTATCCCAATCCATTAGCATCGATGGGGCAGCACCAGCGCAGTGCCTGGTTTGGCTGTGCCTGTTGCATTTCCAATATAACCAGATTTCTTCCTTCCATGCCCGGTTATGTGTATGGACAAAATGAAAATGATCTCTATGTCAATCTTTTTGTAGGAAGTATTTCTAAAATAAAATTACCTGCGGGAAATATTTCTATTACACAACAAACCAATTATCCCTGGGATGGTAAGAATGAACTAACGATCGACCCGGAAAAAAGTACAAAGTTCGCTTTGCATATCCGCATTCCCGGTTGGGCAGTCAACCAACCGATTCCCGGTGACCTGTATGTTGATGAAGCAAAGACTTCAACGCCGGTTATAATTTCATTAAATGGCAAACCTTTGCAATACAGGATCGAAAAGGGATACGCTGTCTTGGATCGTTCATGGAAAAAAGGCGATAAAATCTCACTTCAACTTCCGATGGATGTTAAAAGAATAGAAGCCAATGAAAACGTTAAGGACGATAAGAACCGGTTTGCATTGCAGCGTGGGCCTATCATGTATTGTCTTGAAGGCCCCGATAATAAAGATGCAGCGGTGATGAATATTGTCGTAAAGAAAGATGAACTGGTGAATGCGGTTTATAAACCGGATCTGTTAAATGGCGTGATGACACTACAGATGAAAGGGTCTTCTATAAAAAGACAGGTCAACAGTGATGAACTGATCAAAACTATGCAGAACGTTGTAGCCATTCCTTATTATTCATGGGCCAATCGCGGGCCGGGAGAAATGGAAGTATGGATACCATTTGAAGAATCTGTCGCCAAACCAACACCGGCGCCAACCATTGCCTCCAAAAGTAAAGTCAGCGGCTCCATCAGCAACCCGCGGATGTTAAAAGGATTGAGCGATCAGTATGATCCAAAAGATTCCCGGGACGCCAGCGCCACCTATCTTCATTGGTGGCCAAAGAAGAATACAATGGAATATGTGCAATACGATTTTGACCGTGAATATACCGTGTCGCAATCCAGTGTGTATTGGTATGACGATGGTCCCTTCGGAGGTTGCCGCATTCCGGCATCCTGGAAATTATTATATAAACAGGGAGATCAATGGATACCGGTAAAGATCATAGGAGAGTATGAAATTTCAAAAGACAAATTCAATACGATGCAATTCGAACCTGTTACCACTACCGGACTGAAAATTGAAATACAACAACCTGTTGATCATTCTACGGGTTTGCATGAGTGGAATGTGAAATAGACCGATCCGCCTTATTCTTTTTAAAAGATAAATAAGTTTACATGAGATTGAAATTCCTATTTATAACGGCGACCGTTTTATTGGCCGGGATCACCAGGGCACAGCAAACCAAATCATTCACAAGGGCGGACACTTTGCGGGGAACGATCACCGCCGGTCGTGCGTGGTGGGATATTCTTCGGTATGACCTGGAGGTGAAACCGGATTACTTTAACAAGAGCACCGAAGGAAAAAATAGTATCACCTATAAAGTAATAAGTACAAAAAATGCGTCCACGCTACAGTTGGATCTCCAGGGGCCGTTGATCATTGATAAGATCCTGTTGAATGGAAAGGCATCACTGTCATTTGCAAAAGATGGTAATGCCTGGCTGGTGAAAATGCCGGTTCAGCATAAAGGATCTGTGCATAGACTTGATGTGTACTATAGTGGTAATCCACATGAAGCCATTCGTGCCCCTTGGGATGGGGGCTGGTCCTTCGTGAAAGACTCATTGGGTCGTCCGTGGATGACGGTTACCTGCCAGGGCCTTGGAGCATCTATCTGGTATCCCTGTAAAGATCATCAAAGTGATGAACCGGATAACGGGGCTTCATTAACGATGACAGTGCCCGATTCATTGACCGCTATTGGAAATGGAAGATTGCAATCTAAAAAAGTAAATGGGGACGGAACCACTACCTGGAAATGGGCGGTCGTAAATCCGATCAGCAACTATTGCCTGATTCCCTATATCGGGATGTACAAAAATTTTAGTGAAATATATAATGGAGAAAACGGGAAACTCGATATTAATTACTGGGTATTGGATTATAACCTTGAAAAAGCGAAAGATTATATGCCCGACCAGGTGCATAAAATGTTTAAGAGCTTTGAATATTGGTTCGGTCCTTATCCTTTTTACAAAGACGGTTACCAGTTGATAGAAACCTCACACACCGGGATGGAACACCAGAGTGCGGTCTCCTATGGCAACTGGTATAAATTCGGTTATCGCCAGCGGGATGGTTCCGGTACCGGTTGGGGAATGAAATTTGATTTTATCATCATTCATGAAAGCGGGCATGAATGGTTTGGCAATAATATCACTACGAAGGACCTTGCGGATATGTGGGTGCATGAGGGATTTACTAATTACAGCGAAACGCTGTTTGTGGATCATATCTTCGGCGACGATGCCGCCAACGAGTACAATCATGGTATCCGCCGGGGTATTCGCAATGATAAAACGATTATTCCTGCCTATGGTGTTAATGCACAGGGAAGCGGTGATATGTATCCCAAAGGAGGTAATCTATTGCATGCCATTCGACACAGCCTGAACAATGATTCATTGTTCAGGAATATTTTAAGAGGACTGAATAAAACTTTTCGTAATAAGACCGTCACATCCAAACAGGTGGAGGAATATATATCGAAACGATCCGGGTATAATTACAGCAAGGTCTTCGACCAGTATCTGAGAACTACTCAAATACCAAAACTGGAATTCTATTTTAATGAAGATAAAAGTAAAATATTTTATCGTTATACCAATTGTGTAAATGGCTTCAACCTGCCCCTGTCTCTTAGTGGGAATGGTGCGACAGCTAAGATCATTCCCGGCAATGAATGGAAGAATTCAAGCCTTACCAATCAACAGGCCGATCTGTTTACTGCCGATGCTATTACAAAAATGTATTACATTAAACCGGAATTGGTGAGCAAATGATCGACTAATAAAACACTAAGTGGCAATCGGCTTAACTCAATCTTAAATTGGAACCACATAGAAACATAGCACACAATAGGCAAGAACCACATAGAAATCTATGTGATCCCGATAGCTATCGGGACTATGTTTCTATATGCCTATGTGGTTCAAATATCCGGATAGTCATAAAACAATAATTGTTCATTATTAATATTCCTTCAATGAAATTGTTTGTTCGTTTTTTTACAGTAATTCTACTTTTCCATGTATGCACTAGCGGTAAAGCCCAGAGAGGAATTAAATGGACTCCTGACGGCACGGCTTATTATGCTTACGAAAAAGGTATGCTTGTCAAATACCAGTTGCCTTCTTTTGACAAAACGGAGCTCATACAACCTGTTCAACTGACTCCCGCCGGCAAGGATAAGCCTTTGTTCATCCGTGATTTCTTTTTCAGCAACGATGGCAAAACAGTTTTGATCTATACCAATACTAGAAGAGTTTGGCGGCTGGATACAAGAGGAGATTACTGGGTGTTAAATACAACGACCAACACATTAAGACAATTAGGGAAAGACAAGCCAGCTTCTTCGCTGATGTTTGCCAAAATTTCACCTGATGGAACCAATGTCGCGTATGTAAGCGAACATAATATTTATGTGGAAGATATTGCATCGGGGAAAATCACGCCATTGACAACCGATGGAACCGACAGGATGATCAACGGAACCTTTGACTGGGTGTATGAAGAGGAATTTAATTGCCGCGATGGGTTCAGATGGAGTGCCGATAGTAAAAGTATTGCTTACTGGCAGATCGATGCCACCCGTATCAGGAATTTCCTGATGATCAATAATACGGATTCGGTTTATCCTTTTATCGTGCCGGTAGAATATCCGAAGGTTGGTGAAGACCCATCCGCCTGCAAAGTTGGCGTGGTATCACTGGCTACACAACAAACAAACTGGATGAAAGTACCGGGTGATCCCATCCAACATTATATTCCGGCCATGGAATGGAACGGAGCTGATGTGATGTTGCAGCAACTCAACAGGAAGCAAAATGAGGCAAATGTTTTTTTATGTAAAGCCACGACCGGTGACGCC
>JANOCH010000203.1:0-7011 GCA_031412015.1 Chitinophagaceae bacterium | reverse complement strand
ACCGCAGAACAATTGTTTGATCTCTATTTAAAATCAGTGGGTCGCGGAGCTAATTTTTTATTGAACATTCCACCTGACAAGAGGGGATTGATCCATGAAATTGATTCGGCTTCATTGGTAGCGTTTAAGAAATTGCGGGAGGAAAGTTTTGCCAACAACCAGGTAGCAGGCAGCAAAGCTGAATTACATACCGGCGCGGGAATTTTTCCCAGGACAAATTTTACGGATGGCAAAATGGAAACAGTTGAAAAGCTTAGCAATTACCAAGATGATCGTTTATGGATAAAATTTGAGCAGGTAAAGAAGATCAACTGTATCGTTCTGCAGGAAGATGTCAAAGTTGGTCAACGGGTGAAATCAGCAAAGCTGGTGTTGGTTAATGGCTCACAATCGGTATTGGAGATAGACATAACAACCATTGGAAGAAAACGCATACTTACTTTCCCCGCGCAGGATGTGAGTGCGATCAACCTGGTTATCCAGGATGCGAAGGATGCTCCGATGATCAGTGAAATTGGGGCTTACTTAATAGATGAGAATTTGATCGAAAAGTAACTTGTTTAGGCTGAAAATTATTTCCCTGTAAAATTTGCTTTTCTTTTTCCTAAAAAAGCGGCAGCTCCTTCTTTTGCATCGGCTGTGTCAAATAGCTCTCCGAAAATATCTATCTCAATCGCATAGCCATTCTGCTTTTCGTCAAAGACAGCGTTGGCCGCTTGGATACACCCCGCAACAGCCAACGGAGCTTTTGAGTTGATAATGTCTAAAATAGCTTTGGTGCTTGTCAATAGTTCTGCTGGAGCTACCACATGATTGACCAATCCATATTGTAATGCCGAGTTTGCATCTATCATATTGCCTGTCATCAACGCTTCCATTGCCCGGCCTTTGCCAATAAGTTGAACCAGGCGTTGAGTACCGCCATAGCCTGGGATCAAACCCAGGTTCACTTCAGGCTGTCCAAACTTTGCATTATTACTGGCTATTCGGAAATGACAGCTCATGGCCAACTCACAACCACCTCCCAAAGCGAATCCGTTCACGGCTGCAACGATCGGTTTGGAGCTGTTTTCAATTTTTGAAAAAACCAGGTCCTGCCCTTTTTTCGCCAACGCTTTTCCTCCATTCGCATCCAAAGAGTTGAATTCGCTGATGTCAGCCCCCGCCACAAAAGCTTTAGCTCCGCTGCCGGTGATGATCGCTGATCGTATTTCCGGGTTGGTATTAACTTCATCAATAGCATTGCTCAATTCTTCGATCACCGTTTTATTCAGTGCGTTTAATTTATCAGGACGATTAATGGTAATAGTGCAAATATTATTTTCGGTTTGAACAAGCAGGCAGGAATACATATGAATAATTTTTTCAAAAATAAGCATAGTGGCTAATATCCTTATTTTTATAAATGGGCGAACAGGTCATAAAAAATTACATTTGCTTACACGATACCAACCCATCACATTTAATAAATCCAGTATGAAAAAAAACCTGATCTTCTTTTTTGCCTTGTTTACTATCAACTTATTTGCGCAGAATGAAAAGAAAAGCATGGCTAAGCTTATAAAAAAAAATATGGAACTTGCCACGAGTCAATACAAATTACTGGCAAGGCTTACCCCGAAAGATTCAATGCCCCGGAGTTTTATTGCCAAAGAAAATAGATCGATCGCCAGTGCCACCGACTGGTGGACAAGCGGTTTTTTCCCGGGTTCACTTTGGTATATCTATGAATACACAAAAGATACAGCTATAAAGGCCGAGGCTGAAAGAAGATTGGCCATACAGGAAAAGGAAAAGTTTTATACGGGCAATCATGATCTTGGATTTATGATCTACAACAGTTTTGGGAATGCTTATCGCATTACCGGCAATATTGCCTACAAAGACATTGTAGCGACGGCAGCTGAAACATTGATCAAACGTTACCGCCCCACGATTCGTTCAATTCAATCATGGAATTCTCTGAAGGATACCGTCGCTCCCGTTATCGTTGATAATATGATGAACCTGGAACTGCTATGTTGGGTAAGCGATGAATGGCGGGAACCAAAATACAAGGTCATCGCTATTGATCATGCCAATACGACGATGAAGAATCATTTCAGACCCGATAATAGTTCTTACCATGTGTTGGATTATTCCGTTGCCACGGGCAAAGTAAAACGCAAGAAAACGGTCCAGGGTTATGCCGATGAATCAGCCTGGGCAAGAGGTCAGTCATGGGCTTTGTACGGTTATACGATGATGTACCGTTGCACCAATGATCCAGCCTACCTCGAGCAGGCAAAAAAGATCGCTGAGTTTTTGACCAACCACCACAATCTGCCGAAAGACAAGATACCTTATTGGGATTTTAATGCGCCTGTAACTAAAACTACTTATCGGGATGTGTCGGCCTCTTCCATTATGGCATCAGCGTTACTGGAGCTTGGTCAATATGTTGATGAAGCGGATCGCAATAAATACGTTGGGATTGCAACAAAAATATTGCAGTCACTTTCCAAAAAGGCTTACCTCGCAAAGCCGGGTCAAAACGGTGGGTTTATCCTGAAGCACAGCGTGGGTTCATTGCCACATAAATCCGAGGTGGATGTGCCGCTTACTTATGCCGACTATTATTTTATAGAAGCGCTGCTGCGTTATCAGAAATGGTATCTTGATAAATAGGCCGTGTTGTCAACCTATACAACCGCTCTTTTTTTAGACCTCACGGTTTCTATTTTTTCGCCGATCAGCAGCAGTAACAGCCATGCGGCTTTGATCAGTATGATGACAAACCAGCCAAACAGGATAGTTTTGGTCATGATCGAACCATCTTCCGAAATAGAAAAAGGTACTTCAAAGAATATGATCCTGAGCCAGGCATAAACCGTAAGCGATATAGCCAGGCCCAGCAGGAAGGTTTGCTTGAAAAAGCGTTTCAGTTGTTGTGTAGTTGGAAAGTTCATGGCAGGTTTTTGTGATTGTTTTGATTAATGGAGCGCAAAGATGCAGGAATAGATGAGTCCGGAGATGATCGGATGAGTGAATGGAACATTTTGGTAGTGGGAAGCGCAGAAATGCGGATAAACTGTAAGTAATAAAGGCAATCTGTCCGGCAGCAGGAGCGTTAAGCCGACACCGGGGAATTAATTTGCAAGCGGCTGTGTTTAAAAATCGCGATTGTTTTTTACCCAATCCGTAATATAGGTAGAGATCTCAGAGGTGGGGGTTCCAGGCGGGAATAGTTTTCCGACGCCAAGATCATTGAGTATTTTCATATCGTCCTGGGGAATGATGCCACCACCAGTGAGCAATACGTCATCCATACCCTTTTCTTTCATTAGCTGTATTACTTTTGGAAATACCGTGTTATGAGCTCCGCTTAGTATGCTAATACCAATGGCATCCACATCTTCCTGGAGGGCGGCGTTTACCACCATTTCGGGTGTCTGTCGCAAACCTGTATAAATAACTTCCATGCCGGCGTCCCTCAAAGCGGTGGCGATCACTTTGGCGCCACGGTCGTGACCATCTAATCCTACTTTGGCGACTAATACTCTGACGGGTCTGCTCATAATGGCGATGTTCGGGTTTCAAAAGTAAAGAATATCAGCGCTGCAATTTCAAGGGACGATAGAGTGTTGCAAATGATATTGGCAGATCAAAGAAGTGCAAGCACCTTTTTAATCCGGGTAACAGTTTCTTCTTTACCCAGTATGGCTGCAACATCAAATACACCCGGACCAAATTTCCCCCCCACCAGCATGATCCTAAAGGGTAACATCAACTCTCCCGGTTTTAGTTGATTGGCTGCTGCCAATTCTTTAAACGAAGATTCAAGGCTATCGTGTTGCCATACCGAAGCCAGCTCATAAACCCTGATCAATTCAATAAAAAAAAGTTTTTTCTTCTCATCCCATTTGGGTTGAATGGCGGCTGTATCGATCGTGGCCGGCGATTGGAAAAAGAAAGAACCCTGGTCATAAAAATCCGTCAGCAGTGTACAGCGATCTTTTACCAGCCCAATTACTTTTTCCAGCAGGTTATCTTCCGAAACAGAAATACCCTTTCCTTCCAGTATACTTCTGAATTCAGTCTTCAGACTTCCGACTTCCGACTTCTTGATCCATTCATGATTGAACCATTTTGCTTTTTCATAATCAAATTTGGCCCCGCCCCTATGCACTCTGTCGATAGAAAATTTTTCTATGAGTTCAGCCCTGGTAAAAATTTCCTGTTCAGTACCGTCGTTCCAACCCAACAACGCCAGGAGATTAATAAAGGCTTCAGGTAAAAATCCTTTTTCTTTAAATCCTTCCGTTAATTCATTGGTTTTAGGATCTGTCCAGTTCATAGCAAATACAGGGAAACCAAATTTAGCTCCGTCTCTTTTGCTCAACTTACCATTGGGTCCAAGTATCAAAGGAAAATGCGCCCATTGCGGCATATTTTCCAGGCCGAATAAATATTTCCATAATAAAATATGTACCGGTGCGCTGGGCAGCCATTCTTCGCCACGGAAGGCATGGGTTATTTTCATCAAATGATCGTCCACTACTACCGCTAAATGATAAGTAGGCATTCCATCTGCCTTGAGCAAAACTTTATCATCAACAATGGAAGTATCAAAATGAACATCACCGCGGATCATATCCGTGAATGAAACTGTTTCATTGTCCGGCATTTTTATCCGTATAACATGTGTTGTTCCATCGGCTAATAATTTTTGAGTCTCGTCCGTGGAAAGTGAAACAGAGTTCCGCAATTTCATCCGTACCGTTTTATCATATTGTGGGGAAGGATTATCGTCGGTTTTAAGATCCTGCCGCATTTTTTCCAGTTCTTCTGGTGTATCGAATGCATAATAGGCATGACCGTCTTTTACTAACTGTTCTGCATATTGTCGGTACATTTTTTTGCGTTCACTCTGGCGATATGGCCCATAGTCGCCGCCGTGTACCGGACTTTCATCCGGCTCAAGCCCGGCCCATTTTAAACAATCAAGAATATATTGTTCAGCACCGGGAACATACCGGCTCTGATCGGTGTCTTCAATACGAAGTATAAATTCGCCGCCGGTGTTTTTTGCGAATAGATAGTTATATAAAACAGTTCTTACGCCACCAAGGTGCAAACCTCCCGTGGGGCTTGGTGCAAACCGTACTCTTACCTTTTTGCTCATAGGCTGCAAAGATAAAGGGGATAAAGGCACAAGGCACCAGGGTATAACGGGCTTGTTTTTTTTCTTGTTCCTTGTACCTTGTGTCTTATATGAATTATTTAGTCAAAACACCGTGGTGGCTCAAGAAGATCTATTCTTCTTATGTATGGAGTCTTGATACAAAAGAAAAGATCATCTACCTCAGCTTTGATGATGGTCCCCATCCGGTAGCTACGCCTTTTGTGTTGGATGAGCTTAAAAAGTATAATGCGAAAGCTACTTTTTTCTGTATTGGTAAGAACGTGGTGATGGAACCTGCTATTTACAAGCGAATATTAGACGAAGGTCATGCTGTGGGCAATCATACATATAATCATTTTAATGGATGGAAAACAAAGGATAATGTATACCTCGACGATGTAAGAGAAGCCGGTAAGTATATTGATTCAATCATGTTTCGCCCACCTTATGGAAGGATCAGTTCATTCCAGGCAAAGAATATAAATGCGTCATTGAATAAAACATGGGTGAAAATTATCATGTGGGATGTGATCAGCGGAGATTTTGATCATTCACTTTCTGGTGATCAATGCGTACAAAATGTAATATTAAACGCAACAAAGGGATCTATTGTCGTTTTACATGACAGTGAGAAAGCTTTTTCAAGGCTTCAAATTTTATTGCCCGCCGTTTTAAAGTACTTTGAAAAAAAGGGATACCGTTTTGAAAGATTGGAATTTTTTGAATGCGAGAAGACGTAAAAGTGAAAATGGCTATTTGTAATAAACTGATTCTAAAGAACTGGGAATCAGTGAAAAATTTAGGGCCTGGGTAGAAACCCTGGCCCGTTTTTAATCCGTACCCTATGAAAACTGGTCTAAAGGTAAAATAAATTTTCATTAATCCAAACTAATTTACAAGTGTTTGTGTCAGGCTGACATAATTATTTTTTAGTCTGTTTGGACCTAATTTTGATGCCTGATGAAGCTGATCGACACACATGCCCATATTTACCTGGAAGAGTTCGTTAGCGATCTGGTCGAAATTGTAGGTCGGGCAAAAGAGAAGGGCGTTGACCGGATACTCATGCCGGCTATAGATTCTACCACCCACACTGCCATGTTGGAACTGGAAGAAAGACATGCAGGCCTGTTTATCAGCATGATGGGATTGCACCCCTGCTCAGTAAAAGACAATTACCAGGATGAACTCAGGATCGTCGAGGACAACCTGTCCAGGCGAAAGTTTGCGGCTGTTGGTGAGATAGGGCTTGATTTTTATTGGGACATAGCGTTCAAAGACCAGCAATATGAAGCTTTTAACCGGCAGATCGAGTGGGCTCTCCGCTATAATTTGCCCATCGCCATTCATTCCCGCAATGCCACCGACGAATGTATTCAAGTGGTCAAAGGGAATCAAAAAGGTAAGCTCAAGGGCGTTTTTCATTGTTTTTCTGGTACCCTGGAGCAGGCGCAAGAGGTCATTGACCTCGGGTTTTACCTGGGTATCGGCGGAGTGCTCACTTATAAAAATGCCGGCCTGGATAAAGTGATAAAGGAAATAGACCCCAGGTATATCATATTAGAAACGGATGCTCCCTATCTCACCCCGGTTCCTTACAGGGGCAAAAGGAATGAAAGCAGCTATCTTACTTATATACTTCAGAAGCTGGCCGATCTGAAAGAGACAAACATTGAAGTCATCGCCGCCGTAACCACGAAGAATGCGGAGAAATTATTCGCCCTCTAAAGCTGAAACCTTATTTTTGCAACCCTTTAATGGAGACTTGTCCGAGTGGTTGAAGGAGCACGCCTGGAAAGTGTGTATACGGGAAACCGTATCAAGGGTTCGAATCCCTTAGTCTCCGC
>JANOCH010000202.1:0-16322 GCA_031412015.1 Chitinophagaceae bacterium | reverse complement strand
CAACTGGAAGGCTTTATATTGGCGAATTGTATGGTAAATGATTCAGTGGCTGCTTTGGTAGTGTTGACATCGGATGTAACACGTATCAGATCCATATCTTGTTTGTAAGCCGCGGGACTTGTTACATCGGTCTGCTTGCTGATAATTATGGTCCAGCTTTTTTTGCCCGGGATGGTCAATAAGCCATACTTACCGGCAGGAATTTTTGTGCCTCCGATAGTTACTTCATCACCGAATGTGAGGGTTGTAGCGCTATTGGCCCCGGTCCGCCAAACGGCGTCAAATGGAACAATGTCACCGAATATTTTTCTTCCTTTGACCGCTGGCCTCGAATAGACCAATTCTATCGACGAAAGCCCGAAATCCTGTTTGACAGTCTGGGTAGGGCTGGGGGCAGGTGTTTTTAATTGTGCGTCAGCAATAATAAAAGAACAGGCAGCAACGGCCGCGATTAATAGTTTCTTCATAGCAAACATTTTTTTTAGGTAGTCAAAGGTAAGGGAACATGTGATAAGTTCAAGAAGTTATTAGGATATCGTTTAACGTGTTGGATATGTTAAAAACGAAATAGTTAGCTCCGCAGAGACCTGTACATCATGCATCATAAATGCTACATGTTCAACCGTCATCAGAACGGCACGGTCACGGTTGCTTTACCTTTTTTAATTTTTCGTTTCCATTTAGGACCCTCTTTTACCAGGCGAATAGCTTCTTTATCACAACTTTCGCAAAGTGATTTTTTTACGGTGATATTGATGGGCGCACCATTTTTATCTACGTCAAATGCAAGCTCTACGTCGCCACTGACCCATTGTTTGGCGCGGAATGATTCGGGTATTTTAAGGTTGTTTACAAGGTACGTATCATAATTGCTCCAGCCATCCACCGGTTCCGGCTCATCAAGCACCATCGTGTTGTTCCGGATTCGGTTTGTATTTCGCTTCACCGTATCTAAAATTGTTGCTGTTAAACTCCGGTCTTCTTCAAGCAACACTTTGTTTTCGGACAAAGTGTTTCGGAGTTGAACATTATTACTTTCAAATCCGAGGGAACGAACCTTTACATTCAATACGGAATCAGGTGAGGTAAGATTAAAGTAACCCCTTGCATCGCTATAAGTGCCTACATTATCTTCTAAGTTGGTGATATTGGAAAATGGCAGTGCGTTATTTTGGGCATCTGTCACACGACCACGGAATACATTGGCTGTTTTATATTGAACGAAGTCTTGTTGTTTACCTATCACGTTGCCGGCCGGTTGCCTGGTTGCGATATTACTGTCATTACGATCAGCAATACCATCCGCATCAGCGTGGGGTTTTGTTTTTACTGAAAGTTCCTTAGCCTTAAACTGCGTACTTTTCGCCGCGACACTTTTATCCACCGTATTATCATTTCTCAGGCTTCTTTTTACTTCATCAGATTTATCATCTGCATTGGCAGGTGGGAATGTAATTGGTGGTGCCGCCGGCTGAATCAATCCTTTTACAGATTCTTCTTTAACGGCATTTGATTCCACCGACACATTGGCTGTTGTACTGTTAGGCGAAACTAACGTTGACGAAGGCTCAATTTTTTTATTCCTCTGATCTTTCTCCGCCCGTTCTGAAGCCACGTCTTTTGATGCGCTATCAAAAGCTGAAGTTGTGAGTGAATCTGCTATCGGTTTATTTTGTTCGGTCGTTTCCGCACTGACAGGTATTTTACTATTTGCCTGCGCGATTTCAGTGTTCTTATTATTGAAACCGAGCCGATAAACGAACAATGCGGCGCCGGCTACTAAAATAACCATCGCTGCAATTTTCCACCATGAGAACGGTGCCGGTAACCTGATCGATTTACTTTCTTCCGTTCTGCCGGATAATCTTCTTTTTAATTCGCTTATATCTTCATTGACATCCACCGGCACGGCTGAATAACCTTCCAGGGCATCGGCAAGAAAAGGATCATCGAGCGCAGCTTTTTCAAGGGCGTGTTGTTCTTTAGAAGACATTAGCCCTTTGTGATATTTTTCAATATCGGCTGCGTTATAAATTATATCGTTGTTTTTTTGTGGCAAAATATCAATAAACTTTTACAAAACTATAAAACTTAAAACTGGGCTACTTCTTTCTCCATACATATTTTCAAATTCCTTCTTCCGTTCTGAATAAAACTCCTGACCTGGTTCCATTCCTGGCCGGTTATCTCCACTATTTCGTTATAACATTTTTCTTCCAGGTAAAATAACCTGATAGCTTCCTGTTGTTCATTCGTCAGGGTGCCAATACAGTATTCCAGTTTCTTAAAATTTTCTTCTTTTTCCAATACGCCATTAAGATGCACATTTTCTTCGTTTTGCACAAGATCAGTTTTAAACTCTACTGTTTTCAGGTTTTTAGGCGTCCGTAACTGCATCAGGCAATGATTTTTAGCTACCTGGTGCAGCCAGCCCCTGAAATTATCCACTTCATGTTTTTTCAATTTTGTTACCAATTCTTCAAATACCTGCATCACAGCATCCTTGGCTCTTTCCGGTTCCTTAAAATATTTAAGGCATACACCAAAAACCAGCTCCATATAGCGCTGGTACAACTCGCCCAGCACCGAGAGGTCTTCCGATTCTTTGTAAAGCGCAACCAGCTCCTTATCGGTTAACGAATTGTGCGATATGTTCTTTAAAAATGACACTTCGGATAAAATTAGGGAATAAAATTCTCACCAGCTTTTATGCAATGGTTAAAAAAGCCGCATCTGGTTGAAAACATCATTTATGAAACGAATAATCTTTATGCTCATACCGGTTATGCTTATTATGCTTGCTTTCCGGCCTATCCATTCCCATACGGTCAGCGGGAAGATCACGGATGATAATGGAACCCCGTTAGTCTCTGCCCGCGTAATGGTGAAAGGGACAAATACAGCAACGGTATCGCAGCAGGATGGCACTTATACCATAACTGCAACTGATAAGAATTCCACTCTTGTTTTTTCGTCAGTCGGCTATACCACCCGGGAAATAAAAATAAAAGGCAGAAACATCATTGATATTTCATTAAAATCAGCCGGAGCCGAATTACAGGAAGTAGTTGTTATTGGGTATGGCACGCAAAAGAAAAAAGATTTGACAGGTTCGGTAACTTCCATTTCAACAGACCAAATGTATCTATCCCAGGTACCAGTTGGCAATCAATTGCAGGGAAAAGTTGCGGGAATTGCTATCGGAAATCCCGGCACTGGCGCCAATATCAGGATAAGGGGCATTTCATCACAAAAGAGAAAAAAGCAATTTGGGTTTAATGATCAAACCGTGGAAGATTTTAATACGGAAGGTTATGATAATATTTCAGAGAATATTTTTTTAAAAGCATCGGAAAATCCTTTATCCACCTTTTCAATTGATGTCGATGCAGCATCTTATAGCAACATACGACGTTATTTAAGCCAGGGCCAATTGCCACCTGCCGGTGCAGTAAGAATTGAAGAGATGATCAATTATTTTCATTACGAATATCCTCAACCAAAAAATGATCAACCATTTTCCATTAATACGGAAATTTCAAATGCTCCCTGGAACAAGGATCATAAACTGGTATTGATCGGTCTGCAGGGAAAGAAAATTCCTACCGATAATTTACCGGCCTCTAACCTTGTTTTCCTGATCGATGTATCCGGTTCCATGCAGGGTCCCAATCGTTTGCCATTGGTGAAAGCATCGATGAAAATGCTGGTGGATCAGTTGCGTGAACAGGATAAGGTCTCCATTGTAGTATATGCAGGTGCTGCAGGATTGGTATTGGAACCGACCAGTGGTGACGCAAAGGTAACTATCAAAGATGCGATCGATAAACTGGAAGCGGGTGGTTCTACAGCCGGTGGCGCCGGAATAAAACTGGCGTATAATACGGCGAAAGAATATTTTGTAAAAGGAGGTAACAACCGTGTTATCCTTTGTACGGACGGCGATTTTAATGTTGGCGAAAGCAGCGATGATGCGATGGAACGGTTGATCGAAAATGAAAGAAAAAGCGGTGTGTTCCTTACCGTATTGGGTTATGGCATGGGAAATTACAAGGATAACAAAATGCAGAAGCTGGCGGATAAAGGAAATGGTAATCACGCTTACATCGACGGTATCAGTGAAGCGAAGAAAGTGTTGGTCAATGAATTTGGGGGTACTTTATTCACGATCGCCAAAGATGTTAAGCTACAGATTGAATTTAATCCCGCTAAAGTACAGGGCTACCGTTTGATCGGTTATGAGAACCGGATGCTGGCCAAAGAAGATTTTAATGATGATAAAAAAGATGCCGGTGAATTAGGAAGTGGTCATACCGTCACCGCATTGTATGAAGTGATACCGGTGGGTGTCAACAGTAGTTTTTTAAAGAATGTGGATCCGCTAAAATATCAAAAGAATGAAACACCATTCAGCAAGTCTTCGCAGACAGATGAGATCATGACGGTGAAGTTCAGGTATAAAGCTCCTGACGGCGATGTGAGCAAATTGATCGAACATCCGCTTAAGGATGATGACTTGTCTATTACTAAAATTTCCGACAATTTTCGTTTCGCTGCTTCAGTCGCTGATTTCGGAATGTTATTACGTAAATCTGATTTCAAAGGGGCAGCTTCTTTTGACAACATTATTAAAATGGCCAGGAAGGCGAAAGGTAACGATGAAGAAGGTTATCGTTCAGAATTTATACGCCTGGTGGAAAGTGCACAGATGCTGGCCAAAGGAAATAAACCCGAGGGGGTAGAAGAGGACCTGGGAAAAAGATAGTCATTCGTTTTTGTAACAATAGTTTTTTGAATCACGTCTTACTATTAATCATTTGACAGCCGGTTAATTGATACGGGGCTGGTGTCTACCGGCCCCTCTTTATAGTACTAAGATTAAGGTGATTTTATGGATTATGAGGAAGTAAGAATCTAAAAAGCACTTATAAACAACCAAAATTATTTTTGAGTAAACACATTCAATTGCATATTCCAGAGCCATGTCATGAAAACTGGAATAAAATGATACCTGTTGAAACGGGAAGATTTTGTGGATCCTGTCAGAAGCAGGTGGTTGATTTTGCTAATATGAAAGACGAACAACTCATTGCTTTTTTCAAAAGGGAGAGTACGGGTTCTGTTTGCGGACGTTTTATGCAGGATCAATTAGACAGAAGTATGCAGATACCCCGGAAAAGAATACCCTGGGTCCGATATTTTTTCCAGTTTGCATTACCGGCTTTTTTATTATCAAAGAAAGCTTCTGCACAAGGGCAGGTTAGATTATTACCCGGTGATACGATCGTGATGCCGGCAGCTCCAAAAATTGATATTGTAGAAAAAGCAGTCAACAAATATGAGCAAGAAAGAGTGATACGCGGAAATGTCTGTGATGACCTGGGTGAAGGTATTGCTTACGCCTCAATATTCATTAAAGGCACAACGATCGGAGTAGCGGCCGACAGTGCAGGGCGTTTTTCATTGAAGTATTCAGGCCAGGAAAGGAGTATTGTGTTGGTGACCTCCAGTATAGGCTTTGAAGAAGTTGAAACAGTAGTTGATTTGACTAACGTGGATAAATCGATTACAACGTCACTCCCCCCGGATAATATTTTGAAGGAGGTTATTGTGGTTGCTGATTATGAAATAACCTGTACCAGGGCAATTATGGGCGGAGCGTTCGGCGCAATCAAAACACCAAGTGTTATTGATACTGTATGGAACAAGTTTTTTCCAGCGAAGCAAACTTCAAACATATATCCTAACCCGGTAAAAAGTAATTCACTAATAAATTTTACAACCGGCAAAGATCTAAACGGAATGCATTTATTTCAGTTGAATGCAGCTAATGGTCAAATCGTGCTTGCAAAGGAATTATGGGTAGAGAAAAATAGTCGTGTGGTTAAGATAAATATTCCATCGGTGGCGGCAGGAGGCTATTTTTTACAGGTCATAAATAAGCAATCAGGGAAAAGGACCACAGAAAAAATAATTATACAATAATAGATATCATTGAGAGCCGGGTGAAACTGATCATCAATCATTCTTTCCGGCAACTTTAAGTAAAAATTCCTTTTTCTTCCGGCGGGATATATCAACATGAGTTCCATCGGACATAACGATCTCCCCGCCATCATTTTTGATATACTTGCTGACAAAGTTCAGGTTGATGATATGAGAGTGGTGACAACGGAAAAAATTATGATCGTTCAATAGTTCTTCATATTCAATCAAACTTCTGCTGGATAAAAATTTTGTTCCGTTTTGGAGATAAAACGTGGTGTAATTACTATCAGCTTCCAAACGAATGATATCGGCGATTGGAATAAAATGAAGCCCGTCAATGGTAGCGATCGCCAGTTTCGTAAATGATTTACCCGTAGCTACGATTTTTTTTCTCTCCTCCTGCAAATCATTATCCCAGGCTTTTTTTACAGTAAGTTTTAATTCTTCAATATCTATCGGCTTTAGTAAATAATCAAAAGCGGCATACTTAATGGCTTTTATCGCATATTGATTATAAGCCGTGGTAAAGATCACATGGGCTTTGCGTTCGGGTAGTTGGGTCAGCATTTCAAAACCATTCATCTCCGGCATTTCCACATCCAGGAAAATAATTTCAGGCTTATATTTTTTAATGATCTCTAATCCGAGTTTGCCGTTTTCAGCCTCGGCTAATACTTCAACTTCCGGACAGAATAGTTTCAACTTTTCCCGTAGCGCAAGCCTGCCATTTTGTTCATCGTCTATAATTACGGCAGTGATCATGCGGATTGAATATTTAACGTGATAGAAACCCTGGTACCTGTGGCTATATCCCCGGTATACAGGTCTTCAATGATCATCGAAGGATGTTCTTCATGATTAAACATTTTAATCCTGGATCGGGTAAGCTCCATGCCATATGAAAAGTCCTTGTGCTGCGGTATCTTAAACGACGCTGTTCTTCCAATGCCATTGTCGGTGATTTGATACTGCAATTTTTCACCGGATAGTTTAATGGAAACAATTAATACACCTTTCTCTCCTTTTTTGTTTTTTAATCCATGTAAAATAGCATTTTCAATAAGTGGTTGTACGATCAGCGGAGGTACTTCATATTCACCGGTTGCCAGAGATTCATCGACCTGGTATCGGGTCTCAAACTTGTTGTCATTTCTCAATTCTTCAAGATCGGTATATAACTGAAGCGATTGAATGTCTTTTTGCAGGCTCACGGTATTATTTTTACTGCTGTCAAGGATATTGCGCAGAAGTTTGGCGAATTTGTTCAGGTACATGGTGGCCTTATATTTATCATTCGAATAAATAAAGGCGTCAATACTATTAAGGCAATTAAATATGAAATGCGGATTTAGCTGAGCTTTTAAAGCCTGCATCTCAAAACTCTCCACTTCACGCTGCAGTTGATTACGTTGCAGGAATATTTCTTTGTTCTCGTATTCCAGTAATTGATTAGCTTTTTGTTTTAACCTGTTTTTTTGGTAAAGCAATGCGGCTATCAGGATCGATAGAAGAACGCCTGATGACAGGTACAGTTGTTTTTTCCGGAACGACCTTTCCCGGAGGAATGCTTTACTCTCCTGGCTTCTTTTTTCTTCCGCGAATTCCAATGCATCTATTTTACGGGCTATATCAGCATTAAAAAGGGAGTCTTTTATTATCATCGCTGTTTCATAATAAAACATAGCGGAATCCATTTGATGCCGGGCGCTAAAAACCTTTTTAAGAAAAAGCGCGGATTCTTTTGCAAGCGGATATAGTTTCAGCGTATCCGCTACCTGGTAAGCTTTCAAAGCGAATTGTTTTGCTTTGTTCAATTCATTCTCCTGAAAATAAACTTTTGACAGGCCTAAGTAAACCGGTATCAGATCGGAAGTTGAATTATAGCGAACCACTTCCTGTTCAGCTTGCTCATAAAGATCTATTGCGAGGTCGTATTTGTTGAGTGCGGTATAGATATCACCCATAGCTGTCTTGATATACCAGCTAAAGAAACGATTAAAGTCATTTAACGGTTCGTCCTTTAACCGGCTTAATGCCTGCTGGCCATAATATAAAGCGGAATCTGTTTGATTATTCTTTAAATAATAGACGGCTGTTTTATGTGGATTTCCCAATACACCCCGCCGATCCTGAACGCTATCATGCAACAGAAGTCTTTCATACTCTTTACTTGCCGCCAGTTGGTATTGAAGTGCTTTAGGAAAATCGCCCAATGTTTCATAATTCATAGCAATGAATGCGATGGCCACAGAATGCGATTCGGGATCTTTGCCATCTAATTCTTTATTGATCTGCTGGAATGTCTCTATTGATCGTACAGCATCACCAACTTCCATTAAAGCAAATCCTAATTGATATCTTAAGCCAAGTGAATGGTAACCGGTAGCCGGAGTTTTATCAGCCAATGCAATGGCTTCCCTGATATATTCTATTGATCGTTCGTAATTTTTATTTTTCCATAAATTATGTAATTGTTCAAGGACTTTTATCTTGAAAGAGTCATTGATATTTTGATGAAGGAGTTGCTGGAGGCTATCATCTTTATGAGTGAATTCATCCTGACTGTAAGTAGTATGGATAGATAGAAAAAATAATACCAGGATAGAAATTAATTTCATGGTTTGAACTCAGAAATTAAAAATAATCAAAGTTTTGCACTGGCAGGTATTTGTCAGGAGAAAGGCAATATCATGATAAACTCACTTCCTTCTCCTTCTTTTCCTGCCCGTCCGGCAGGCGGGGTTACCACTTTGAGTTCGCCACCATGTGCTTTTACAATATCATAGCTTAAAGATAAACCCAGTCCGGTTCCCTGTCCTGTAGGTTTAGTAGTGAAAAAGGGTTGAAATATTTTATTTATTATTTTTTGAGGTATACCGGGCCCATTATCTTTTACACTAATGAGAACTTTATCATTTATTTTTTTTGTACTTACCCAAACAGCAGGATGATGTATACCGTCAGCGTCTTTGGTTCCTCCTTCCGGGAGCAGGGGAGCCGAATAAAATGCATTATTATATAAATTCAATAATACTCTTCCAATATCCTGCGGTATTATATTTATTTTTCCAATTCCTTCATCAAAGTCCGTCAGCAGGTTTGCATTGAATGTTTTATCTTTTGCCCTGAGCCCATGATAAGCTAAGCGCAAATATTCATCGGCCAATGCATTAATATCAGTGAGTTCTTTTGCACCACTGCTGCTGCGGCTGTGCTGCAGCATGCCTTTTACTATACCGTCTGCTCTTTTGCCATGATGGTTTATTTTTTCTAAATTTTGTTTTATATCAGTTGCTATGGCAATAGCTTCATCTTTATCTCCCGTTTTTAATTCATTTTCCATTTCAGCTATTAATTCGATACTTACTTCCGAAAAATTATTGACAAAATTCAATGGGTTTTGTATTTCATGTGCTATGCCTGCAGTAAGCTCGCCCAGGCTTGCCATTTTTTCTGATTGTATCAATTGCGCCTGGGTAGATTTGAGTTCACTCAATGCTTTATGTACTTCATCTTTTTGTTCCTGCAACAGTGTATTGGCCTTATTTTTCTGGCGATTGTTACGATAAAGAATAATGGCTAATAACAGCACACCTGCAATTATTCCCAGCAGTGAATATGTTTTAATTTTGATTTTATATGCTGATTTACCAGCTACTATATCTTCCTGAATTTTTTCACGTCGTCTTTCTTCCCTGTTAGTAAAATTTTGAACCTCTCTCACTTTTTCGGCCCCGGTAACACTGTCCCTTGCTGCTACGGCGAAGTCGTAGTAGAGGAGTGCCTTTGCAAAATCGCCTTGCTTTTCATATACTGTTCTCAACAGCAATGCCGACTCTTTCATTACACCGAAGCCTTTAATTTTTTTTGCCCCTTCGTATGCTTGTGTAGCATAAATAATAGCGGAATCGGGTTCATTATTTTTATTATTAAAGGTTGCCAATGCCAATTGGCTTTCCTGTATGCCGGTTACCGACGCTATTTCGGTAGCCTTATTGAATGACAAGCGATAAAACCGGATAGCATCAGCCGGCTGGTTTTTCCGGCTATGAATATTGCCCAATAAATTGC
Organism: Chitinophagaceae bacterium; assembly: GCA_031412015.1. Lineage (GTDB taxonomy): Bacteria > Bacteroidota > Bacteroidia > Chitinophagales > Chitinophagaceae > Terrimonas_B. The sequence continues at coordinate 6,263 of JANOCH010000202.1, read as the reverse complement.
AAATCTGGCAATAGAAATAAGGCCATGCATCCACATAAACCTTAAAAGGCCTTTCTAAAATCCGTTGGTAGCTTATCTGTCCATAATACATGGCAGAATCCAGCTGCCCATATTTTTCAAACAATTGTCCCATGCGCATGGGCCCGGCAGGATATCCCCGTTCATCAACCGGTAATTTATCCATTACTCTTTTTTCATAAATTAGAAGTGATTTACGGGCATATTCGATAGCATTGTTAAGGTCGTCCTGCGCCTCATAATTGCTGGCAATAAAAGCTAAAGCCATACTGGCATCTTCCTTCTTTTCCTCCACATAAAGCAGCGCTTCCTGCAACAAATCTATTGCTTTGGCGGCTTCTCCGGTCCGTGTGTAAAGAAAGCCAAGTGTTACTAAACAACCCAAAATTCTGTCTTTGTCATTCAGCTTTCTTGCCAGCAGGAGTGACTCATTAAAATATTGGTCTGATTTATAGGGATTTGAATATTCATTGGCTACTCCCAATCGAAAAAGTAAATCTTGTTTGAGCGTATCTTCTTTCGCTTTTGCCAATAATTTAATAAGGCTGTCAACTTGGTTTGCAGATAGATTATATTGCCCCGGTGCAAAAAAACATACGACAGAAAAGCATATTAAGAAGAATGACTTCAGTAACATATTATTTTTTTACAGTTTTATGGAAAGCGAAAGAAAAAATGACCTGGGCTGAATACCCATCGTGTAAAAAACTACATTGGGATTGGCCGACCGTTTATCCGGGGTGAACAATTCTGTATCAAAAGTTTCAAAAGGAAGGCCACTGGTAGTTGGCGCTGTCCATGACATTATTCCGAATTTGTTGAATACATTATTGATGCTTGCCTGCAACAGAATTTTTTTAGAAACTGCATAACCCAAGTTAAAATCAAACTGACTGAATGCAGGTAAATAAAAAGTTTCACTGCTATTGGCTGCCCTTTTGCCGGTACGATACCAGTTAATACTTGCAAATATTTTTTTATAGGTATATGCTGGTGTAATATTAAAAATAAACGGAGGTGTTGCGCCGCTTATTTTTTTGCCAGAACGGTCAATCAACGTGTCATCGGCGGGGCCATTCTGCCGGGTATCATAAAACTGAAATTTATCAGCGGTAAATTGCTGTACCATTGCATTTGCCCTGAGACTCCATTTTTTATTGAAATTATAGTTGCCTTCTATTTCTATACCAATGGCATGTGTTTTATTAAAAATTTTTGGTGTTGCATAAAAAGTAGCCAACGGCCCTATGTTTTGCCCTCTTTGCTGGTTGGGCACTTTATTTAAAGCACTGTAAAATGGTGTGACATATAAATTGTTTTTTTCTTTAGATATTTTTATGCCCAATTCTAACTGTATGCTTTGCTGTGCTTTTATGTCCAGCAGATTGCTGTTGTCATTAAAAAAATTAAAATCAGGGGCTTTGCTTCCATGTGAGTATCGGGCATAGAAAGCCAGGCTGTTATTTACTTTGTAATTGAGCCCACCCGAAAAAGCAAAAGTATTCAGTGGGCTTTTATAATTGATGAAACTCCCTGGCGTAATGATATTATTGTCATACAACGTAGTGGAATCGCCATCTGTTCCGCCAAGGGTTGTAGTTAAACCATCGGGCCTGCTTAGTTTGCCTTTTACTTTAAAAGTTTCGTAACGGATGCCCCAATCAAAGTTGAGTTTGCCGGTGATGTTCCAATTGTGACCAAAGAAAAATGCGGTTTGATTTACGGTTGCTTTATTGTAAAACACGCCCCCATCGCCATAGCCGGCAACACCGTTGGGATCAGTGAAATGATAAGTTGGAGGGTTTGCAACACCCGATGGTATATAGTCAATGGCTACCAATTGCGGTTTATCTTCAATGGTGCCATAGCCTGTTGCTGCAGGTGGTGTCAGGTATTGTTCGAACCTGGTAGTGGAATGGTACAAGCCTGCTGTGAACGCCATGCTGGCAAACTGCTTTTTAATGGTAAACTGGTTCACAATGTCTTTCATAGATGCTTTTTCATAAGCCAATGGGTTATACAAAATAGAATTAGGTTGTACGGCTGCTCCGGGCAAGTTTAAGTTAGCATTAAACTTAAAGGGGAAATCAGGATTGGTAAAATCCAGCTCCTGCACTACTGTACCATAGTCCTGTTTGGTTTGAGGGTTATAAAATTTATAGGTTCCGAATTTCCCCAATAAACCATTGATGGCATAAAAATAAAGTTTATCCACTGCATAAGGATACACAATGAAAGAAGAATTTACTAATGCAGATTTACCAGAATAACGGAAAGTGTTTTGTATTTTCCATTCCTTACCAAACCGGTGTTCCCAATTAATGCCGGGTGAAAAATCTTTGTAGAGATTAAGATGCCTGGTGTCAAAACTCACATCTGTTAATCCTAAAATAGAGGCAGGATAGTGTAAGGTAACGTCGGGATTCAGTAAAGAACTTGTATTGGTAAAATTTCCTGCCGGTGTTGGTTTATCAAAATTAACTGTGGGTGTTGATTCGAATTGAACAGTACGGTCGTGCAGGTATTTCAGTTTGAATTGAAAATATCCCCTTTTATATTTTTTTACAATATTGGCCTTCACCTGCCCGCCACGGCTCAAGGGATAGCCTGGATATTTAGCGCCATTAGCAAAGCGGTAATGCCCGCCCACATAGTAAGTTAAAGTACTGTCTTTTTTATTAAGCGGTCCTCCAAAGCCAGTCTCAATACGATAATAAGGATTCTTACCATTACCTTCCAAACCAAATCTTGTTCGTATTTCACCTTCAAAAACAGCACCGCCGGTTTTAGAAATATAATTAAAAATCCCACCCGGTGCATTTACACCAAGAATAGAAGCCGTACCTCCCCGCACGGCTTCTATCCGGCCAATACTTACATCAGCTCTTAAAAAAGCATCCGGTTGAAATTGGCCTGCAGCGGAAATAACAGGCAGGCCATCTTCTTGCATGGATATATAATAATAATCACCACCTAGAACCATGCCCCTTACTACAACGTTGTTATATATTTCTCCCCGAACAGTATAAATAAAAACGCCGGGTACCTGGCGGAGCAGTTCTACGGCACTATTCGGCACTATGCGTTCGAGGACTTTGCTGTCAATAGTGGTAATGGCAATGGATGATTCAATTCGTTTTCTTGTATCAAATACACCTGTTACTATCAATTCATCCAGTGTCTTTGTTTCTTCCTCCAGTCGTACTATGATGCTGTCGTCGTTCGCGGTTATTAAAATTTCTTTTGTTGAATACCCGACATACGAAATCACCAGCATTATTTTTTTCTCACTCGGAATTGGTAAAGTAAAATTTCCGTTTGTATCCGTTAAAGTACCGGTCTGTGTATCTTTTGTCAATACGGATGCATGAGCAACCGGTTTGCTATATGAATTTACAACGCTCCCATGCAGGTAGCGGTTTTGTGCTTGCACCTGCGATAAAAACAAGAAGACAAAAACAAAGCAAGGGAAGCAGCTTTTAATTTCCTTTTTCATGGAGGTATAGTATAACTTAAAAAATGCCGTTTGAGATCAGGCAGATAACGGATGAATAGCCTCGGCTTATCAATAAGTTACTTTTAAAACACTGCCATCGCCAATACTGGTTACATACCAGGTGTGTGAATTGGCTTGCGTAATGCCGGCTGGCAGGTTGAGTCCTTTGGCCAAATCGGTAGCCGCGGTTCCATTTGCCCAAACAAGCCTTCCGGTATTGGGAGCAAATCCCATAGTGCCGAATACTCCATGTTCTACCACAAGATGACCGTTATATCCGCCTTTGGCTATATCCACTAAACTGGTAAATCCCTGTTGAAATATGGATACATTACCCGAAGTGGAAATTTTGTAAATGATAGATTTTTGTGGTGGAAAAGGAAATCCAAGAAGAGTGGTTACTAAAAGATTTCCCCTGTCAAATATAATTCCGGTAGGTACACTTTGCACCATCGGTGGTCCGAATGGCAAAGGGTTTGCAATGCCGGGTACTTCAGCTACTACACTTAATGCACCGGATCTTGCACGGCGAAGCACAGCATTGGCAGCGGCATCGGTAATGTATATGGCGCCATCGGGGCCTGATGTAATACCATACGGATGCGTCTCATGCGTATTGTTTACAAAGGGATAAGCTAATACGAAAGCCCCAATATTTTCCACAGAAAGAGTGGCTGCATGGATGGGAGTATTACCGGGTCTAAATGTGGATACGTTGGCTTTATACATTTTGCCCTTTGCTCCAAGGATAAATAAAAGGCCATCATGAAAAAGCAGGTGTGAAGGGCCTTCGGTTTCACCTGGTGCAATGGTAACCGATTCGAAATTAATAATGGCATCATACTTCTGACCATTGTTGGTTATTACCGATACTTTACCATCACCCTTGCCGGTACCAGTTTCGGCCACCCATACTCTGCCATGTTTATCAGTTTCCAGGCCAATAGGCGCTGCAAAGCCTGAAGCCAGTGTAGTTATACTAAGTACCCGCGGGTCTTCTGGCTTTGTGCAGGCAGCAAACGTCAATAAAATGCTTAGGCAAGCAAAATACAATACTGAGTTCTTCATTTTTTCTGATGATTGGGATAAGTGTTTCATATTATTATGTTTTTGGTTTGATTGATTGTTGTCATCTGCTTCAAAGATTTTTTCCCGGCAAGACAGGAAATGCTAGTAAAACTCAGCAGGGTTTTCACAAGGGCAAAAGATGATCCTATACGTTAGCGTGGGTCAGGTACATCTGTTACAAAGTGATCGTTGAGTTGATACAAGAGAGCTTCAAGGGTGGGTTCAAGAAATTTGTCCAGGGAACGAACAGTATGTTTTTAAATTTTATGAATCAACATATTTTATATGATCTGTATTCTTTGAAACTAAAAGTAAACTATGTTTAGCCGGAGAATTTTAGTGAATGATCAGGCGGCTGCTATGAATGTGTAATTGGTTTGAGATGGAATGCTGGCGGTAAGATTTTTCCTGCAGTTGGATCGTTTTATTGGAAGGCCGGGTGAAACTGCTCCAGCGTCTTTCTTAAAAACTCACGATCCAAATGGGTATAGATCTCCGTGGTGGTAATGCTTTCATGCCCCAGCATTTCCTGTACGGCCCTTAGATCCGCGCCGCCCTCTACCAGGTGGGTGGCAAAAGAATGACGAAGCGTATGCGGGGATACTGTTTTTTTAATACCTGCTTTTTTTACGAGATCCTTTATGATGAGAAAGATCATCACTCTTGAAAGTTTAGCGCCACGCTTGTTCAGAAAAAGTATATCCTCATTACCGGGGCGTGGTTTCGCATGAACCCTGATATCGTTTTTATAAATAGTAATATAGTGTATAGCGCTGCTGCCGATCGGTACCAGTCTTTCCTTATCGCCTTTACCAATGACGCGGATAAAGCCCACATCTAAATATAGCTGTGATATTTTCAGGTTCACGGTTTCGCTGACACGAAGACCACAACTGTACATCGTTTCCAGAATTGCCTTATTTCGTCCACCTTCCGGCTTGCTCATATCTATTTGCGAGATGATATTTTCTATTTCGCCAAAACTTAATATATCCGGCAATGCTCTTTTTAGTTTGGGCGCTTCTAATAGTGTAGTGGGATCGGTGCGGGAAATATTTTCCAGTAAACAATATTTATAAAACGCCTTGATGCCGGAGATAATTCTTGATTGCGAAGATGGCGTCATGCCTAATTCGGCGATCCATTTAATGAACCGTTGCAGGTCTTTCAATTCGAGATCGGCCGGTGATTTTGCAGTAGAAGCCTCCAGCAGGTATTGTGTCAACTTATCAATATCCCGCAGGTAGGCTTCCACCGAGTTATCAGCAAGTGATTTCTCTAATTGTAAATAAGCTTTAAAACCTTTTTTATATGCGTCCCACACGTAGCGGTTGAAGGTTTGAGGTTTGAAGTTGGATGTGCTGCAGATCAGGAAGCATCCAGCTTGTAGTATTTATTGTTTAAGCTCGATATTCTTTTCAAATACTTTCCATTCTTTATCTATCAATACTTTGGCCCATAAACGGGTTGGCGTCACATTGATAGAATCAATTTTTTCATGGATCTTACTATAGTCGATTTCTACTCTGGCGCCAAAGGTCATCATTGCTGTTTTGCCCGTAGCCATATCTTCCACGAAAAGATTTCCCCTGTCAGAATACGCTAATAACCCTTCCGCAACCGAGAACTTTGGATCAAAGGAGTTCAGTCCGCTGCTTTTTCTCCCGATATTATCTTTTTT
>JANOCH010000201.1:0-6840 GCA_031412015.1 Chitinophagaceae bacterium | reverse complement strand
AAGATTACCGCCGCATGAATGTAGCGATCACCCGGGCAAAAGAACAGCTTTTTGTAATCGGCGATAGTGCCACTATCGGGGCTGATCCTTTTTATAATGCGTTTTTAACGTATATCGAACAACAGGGTAGTTACCGGACGGTGTGGGAATTTGAGCTATAACGATTGTCGGAGGATTTTTTAGTTCAGGCCATTAAACGTGCAAAAATATTTCAGCGTTATTTAGCGATGCATACGCAAACGGTCGTTCCTTTCCCGGGTTCAGATTCAATCGTTAATTCGCCATTGATGGAGGCCGCTCTTTCCCGGATACGGGTTAACCCCGAAGATTGTTTATGCTGATCCGGGTAAAAACCTTTGCCGTCATCCGTTATGGTGAGACATAGTTTGCCATTTGCCTCTTTAATACTGATGACAACATTAGTTGCCGCCGCATGGTACATAATATTCGAAAGCGCCTCCTGGCAAACCCGGAAAAAATCCAGTTTGATTTCTCTGCTAAGCAATGATTCCTCGTAGTCACTTTCAAACCGGGAGGAGATACCATTTAAAACAGCAAACTCATTACATTGCCATCTCAACACTTCGGTCAATCCAAGATCATCCAGCATTCCGGGGCTTAGCGAAAAAGATATCCTCCTGATCGTGCTGATCAGCAGATCAGTCATGAGCTTGGCATGTTCGATCCTTTTGGTAAATGCAGTTGAGGAATCCGTTACACTGTCTCGCAGCCACTGAATATCCATTTTCACAACGGTAGCCAGTTGAGCCAACTCTTCGTGCAGTTCAACCGCAAAAAATTTACGGTCTTCTTCAATACTTTTTTTGAAATGGTGGGCTAAGCTTTTAAACTTTTTGTATTTATCCTCTATCTCCTGTTCCTGCCATTTTCTTTTGGTAATATCTTTCGCGATAGCGAATACTATTTCTTTATCCGCAATATAAATCGAGGTCCATTCAAGCCATACGATGGATCCATCTTTTTTGACATACCTGTTTTGAAAATTAAGTAATGCTTCGCCATGCAGTAGCTTGCTCCTCACCTGCCCGGTCATATTCCTGTCCCCGGGATATATAAAAGTGGAAACCGGACTTGCGTATAATTCTTCTGCGCTGTATCCTAATTTTTGGGTGACGGCGGGATTTACTTTTTTTAGAAATCCATCCTTGCCCGATATGCAAACAAGATCGGGCGTCAACTCAAAGAGGTCGAACATTTCAAATTCCGTAATTTTCAATGGGGACATATTGTAAGTCTGCAGCTGGTCTTATTTTAAAAAAATATAATACTTCTTTACTCTTTGTTCAAATTTAATACTTCCCATACAGTGCATAAAGCAAACTTGATTAGAAACAACCCACATTCTAATTAGTTTAGTACAATATCATTTTTAATTACTAATTATTGAAAAATAAAGCCCCCAAAAATCCAGTAGAAAAGTTAATACGCTTAAACGTAAAAATACCAATATGAAAAAAATCAGGCTTGCCCGCCGGGGTAGATGCCAAACCCGGCAAAGAAAATGAAGTGCTCCTATTTTTAAAATCTTTCAAACCGCTTGCGTCGGATGAAGCGGGTACATTGAGCTGGTAGGCACTAAAAATCAGCCTTTCCAGGATCAGGGAATTTGTACGGCCGAGAATACTCTAAGGAAATTACCTCCCAGTATCTTCCTTATGTCTTTCTTGCTGTACCCTCTTTCCAGCAACCCTTTTGTAATGAGAGGATAATCTTCCACACCGTTTAACTCCATTGGCGCCGCCTCGATACCATCAAAATCTGATCCCATGCCCACATGATCCACACCGATCAGTTTAGCGATATGATCCAAATGATCGAGCAAACTAGAAAGAGGAGGCCTGAATCCTTTCACATCGTCGTTATGTAATTCCGCTACTAACATCTGTGCATAGTCGGGCTGTGTTTTTAGCCTGATCAAAGAATCAACTTCGGCTTGATGATGTTGAAGAAACCCTTTTATTTTCTTTTCATACGTACTGTCTATAAAGCCAGCATAAAAATTCAAATGAATAACGCCTCCATTTTTGCCAATAGCTTTGATCTGGTCATCTTTCAGATTTCTCCGGTGCGGGCATAGGCTCCAGGCGCAACTATGCGAGGCAATGACAGGCTTGGTGGTAATGCTGATTGCGTCCCAGAATGTTTGTTCTCCGGCATGACTTACGTCGATGATCATTCCCAGTTCATTCATTCGTTTTATCACTTGCCTGCCAAAATCAGTCAATCCTTTATGCGGCAAGGAATCTTTCTTCGTGGTTTCATCCGCGGCAGATGTGGCCCATGAAGTGGAATTATTCCAGGTGAGTGTCATATAGCGTACACCTCTTTCATATAATTTATCGAGGTATTCGATTTTATTTTCGATCATGTGACCACCCTCCATTCCCAACATCGTTGCTAATTTATTTTCTTTTAATGCCTGTTTCAATTGTGCGGGTGTCTTTACGATCATCATTTTGCCGGGATTACGCCTGGTCCACTCGTATACCGAATCAATCTCACGATTAGCGAAAGCATAAGGTAGCGCCTGTTCCGGCCCGCAGAAAATGGAAAATACCTGGACATCAACACCACCCTCTTTCATCCTGTTGAGATCAGAGTGTGTCTTTCCTTTCAGGTCGGAGTCAAACCGGACATTCTTTTCAATAGCAGCACTTGGAATATCGTTGTGTGTGTCAACAAGAATTGCGTTACGATGTAATTTTTTGTAGGCTTGTGTATTTCCGGCAAGGGTAAGAAAAACTATGGCGATCAATAATAAAAATCTCATGCTTTATGTTTGTGATTAAATGTACGGTATTAAAATTAGTTGAATAAAATCTGCTGTTCATGAATCAGCTACCGCTACCCGGCGCGACTTTCACGGCTTTACGCCATTGATTGGTGTTTCCCGTCTACTATAACGAATCATGCAAGTGTAAATCACTAAGGGAGCACCAACAAACCGCAATAAACCGTCACAGTAAGTGAGAAAGTTCCGATCATTCTTTTATAATTGTAAAAGAGGCTGATGAATAATTATGTTTCTACGCCTTTGTTGGTGTTTCCCGCCTACTTTCACGAAACATGCAAGTGTAAATCAATAAGGGAGCACCAACAAACCTGCAGTAAACCGCCACAGTATGTGTGGAAGTTCCGGTCATACTTTCAATATAATTAAAGAGCGCTGATGAATAATTATATTTTCAACTCTACTGACGCTTTACCAAAATAAATATTTGGCAAAATCGTCTAAATAATAACTAAACCGAATTAAGCGAAGCAGGTTTATATTCGTTTGTTGGTGCTCCCTTGCCGGACTAAAACAGCGAGATGAACTGGATAGAGGGAAACACCAACAAAGGCGTAACCTGTTGTAACCAAATTGAAATACTTACTATCTCGCTTCTGTATATTTCTTGAAATTATTCAATATAGCCTGCCATCCCCCCTTTTGCATTTCGATAGGATTGGTGCTTTCGGCTTCAAAGCTTTCCACCACATGTGTCTTATTTTCATGCGAAGTAAAGGTTATTTGTACTTTCCTTTCATCAGCCATGGTATACTCCATATATTCGTTAATTCTCACTGCATCATATACACCGCCAAAATCAAATCCAAAACTCCCGTCCTTTGCTTCCATCCTGGTGCTAAAACTTCCGCCAATGCGAACATCATTTTCCGCCTTTGGTGCATGCCAGTCTTCCGACGCAGCACACCAGTGGGTGATATGTTCCGGCTTTGTCCAGGTTTCCCAGACTTTTTCTACAGGCGCATCGATGGTACTCTCCACCGTGATGACCGTTTTTTCCATGGTTTCCATCAATACCGAAGATAATTGTATTTTGATTTGCGACAAATGCGCGGCACAGATCGGGAAAAAAGAAGAATTGGACAATAGTCACTGGAGGTGCCTGTCGGAGAGTATGTGGAGCGAGGTTCCCGGAGTACAGGTAGTATCCTGGAGAATGCTGAACCGGTTAAGAAATGAGAGTTGGGCCATTGACAACCTTGATATGCCCTACCTGGATGAAGAACGACTTGCCTGGGCAAAGGCAGCCGGCGATCATGAAAACGATGCCAGCGTAGAACTGCACAAAGATTGTAACGGCCAGGTGTTGCAAAGTGGCGATTCTGTTGTATTAATAAAATCGTTGGATGTAAAGGGATCATCACTGAACGCAATAATGGGTACCGTTGTTAAAAATATCCGCATCGTCGAAGAAAATACTGAACAGATCGAAGGAAAGATAGAAGGCCAGGTGATCGTTATTCTTACGAAGTATGTAAGAAAGCAGAATCCCTGATTCTTTTCGTTTGATGTCGGTAAAGTAAATTAATTAGTAATCGATAAAATCTTCGAATGAGGTTGCCTTAAAAGGAATTGATCTGCCTGGATGACGGTAAGAAATCATACAACAATAATCAAACCTGTCCGGCTTGCCACTGTAATTCGCAACTGTTTCTTTTCACATATCATCATTAAAAATAACAGCGGCTCTATTATAAAAATATTACTGAAGAATATAAGTAACCCCATTGATGATCTGTCGGTAAGTACCCGATTTCAATGCTCCTTTCTGGCCCTGCGGATCCAATGAAGTGCCCCAGTTGTAAGCTACCGAACCAATACTTTTTATCTTTCCCTGTATAAGTTTATCATCAAAAGTAGAATGATATTTAATAGGCGTATTTCCTACTGATTTGAGCTTTCCCCTAAAAGCTTCGTTTTCCAACGACGCATAATATTCCAGCACCATCGTACCGGCGAAGCGTAACTTCCCTTTAAAAGCCGCATTCTCAAACTGGGTATAGTAATCCAGGCCAACAGCTCCAATTGATTTCAACTTCCCGGGTTTATCATCCTTTTCATAGGAGCCATAGTATGTAAGGGCACAGGTTCCGATACTTTTTACCTTGCCCCTGTAAGTAGAATCAGTTGTTTCAGGTCCGTAATAATCTATCCTTCCCATAAAAGGCTGAAGCTTGGGAGCATAATAATTATTACTCCGCTCCGATTTAAACTCGATCCCATACTCCATTAATTTCCCGTCCGGTGAAACTCTAATATAAACTCCCTGGTCGGAAAGAAAGGAAAAATAACTAAGTGTAGTGGCGCCGGAAAAATTGACCTGGCTTAATTTCTGCGAATAGGTGCAAACAGCGAGCAATAACACGGGTATGGCTAAAAGAAACTTCTTCATATTTGTTTAGTCTGAATTTAAAAGTATAGAATTCCCGGCGGACTTGCAACCTTGTTCGAAGTTTTCAAATACGCCATCGATCAGGTGGATAATGTGTCAGATAATACCGGCACGCACTAACCAGACGGTGCTTCCGGCGGAAATAGTTGGCACTTATAAAAAAATCGTCGAAAGCCGGCCTTAATTGGTCGAAATAATTTCCCTGTTTCCACGGTATCAGTAGCTTTATATCCGAGTCTGAACCCCACCAGGAAACCGGTTTATTTGTCCCTGCTTTTATCAATCCAGTAATTATATATCAATAACCGCGATATGGAATTTGACAATGACCGAATCGTAAAAAGGGCCTACAGCATAGAATTCTTTTACCTCGCCCTGCTGATACTTATCAACCCGCTGGTAAACGGCCTTATTTTCTTTGTTAACGATCTGCGCATGTGGCCGGTGCTGCTATTAGTAAGCTTCGTAGTTTTCCCATCCTATGTATTGTATTCACGGGTCATTGTCGCCAGGTATCTTCTCCGTCGAAGTCGTTTTAATATTTTACCGGCGATCCTATTTTTCCTGATCCTGCTAGGCTTTTTATACGTATTCTATTCACTGATCCTTAGTTTCCCGCTATCTGGTACGGAGCAACAATATTTCGATTTTAATTATAAAACGATCATCCGGGAAGCCCTTTGGATCGTTATCAACATGGCCCTGGCAACTGCTATCCCATTTATCAAAGAAGCACTTGACGAAAAAGACATGATCACCGCACTCCGGAAAGACAATACGTTTTATAAACTCCGTTACCTGCGGGCCCAGCTCAATCCTCATTTCCTTTTCAACACGTTGAACAGTATTTACTCACTGAGCTTGCAGAAATCAGATAAAACTCCTGGCGTAGTGGTGAGACTGGCAGATATCATGCGCTATCTTATCTATGAATGCAATGAAGAAAAAATACCGCTGAATAAGGAGATTGATTTTATCCGCAATTATATTGAAATTGAAAAAATAAGATATAACGCCGATATCCGTTTTACCGTTGAGGGAGAAACAGACCATGTTATGATAGAGCCTTTCCTGTTCATCTCATTTATTGAAAACGGTTTTAAACACGCCCTGGATAATTCATTCAATGAACCGTTTATTTATATCATGATAAAGGTTTCACCAGGCCGTATCGTATTGAATGTAATCAATAACAGCAATACTGATCTTGAAGTACAGGCAAAAAGAATAAACGGGAAAGGGCTATCAAGCAGTAAGAGTTTGCTTGAGTTGCTTTATCCGGATCTGTATGACCTGGACATTATACAAACTGAAAAAGAAGAAAGCCGGCAAAACAGTTTACGGATCCGTAATGCCAGGGAACGGTTAGAGAACCTGTATCCCGATTCGCATACATTGGATGTAATTTTAAAGAATAATACCTTCACGGTTTCTTTGATCATAAAATCCAGGGCGGCGTGATAAAATGCATCATAGTAGAAGACGAAACGCTGGCGCAGGAAGTGATAAAAAATCACTTGCAGCAGGTAGATCGTTTTGAGCTGGTAGGAACCTATCGAAATACACAGGATGCTTTACAGGGACTTGCCACCCTCGACGTGGACCTGATGTTTTTGGATATCCGGCTCCCGGGCAT
>JANOCH010000200.1:0-5228 GCA_031412015.1 Chitinophagaceae bacterium | reverse complement strand
CGCCATTGCTGATCGCTTTTTCGTTGATGCCCGCAGCTTCCGATGCATTCGTAAAAGAACGATCATGATTGTTGCTGAAAAAATAGTTAGGCAGCGGCACTCTTCCAAGAGTTTGCAATCGTTCCAGCAGCATGTTGTTGCGGTCATAGCCCGCTGGAGCCGAGGAACGGAAAGCCACAAAATCACTGTTGATCATATCCCTGCCCATGCCATTGGTAATATGCAGGTCTTTATAGCGGTCATTATTAAAATCCGCGGCAAGTACACTCCAGCTCCAGTCGGTTTCCGCTACACCCGCATAATTGGCGATATCACTGAATACCGGCACCATCGTATCATTTACTGCCGCAACGCCACGGTTTAGCTGCAGCGTATTGTACATATAGGATGGTTCGTATTGCAGGTATTTTTCCATTTCATGACGTTCATTGGTTAAAATGGAATACATCATTTTTTTTCGTTCATTGTCTTCGGGCATCATGTCGAGCGTCGCAATATCAGGAAGGCCATCATTATTTATATCCGCCGCATCTGTACCCATGCTGCTGTAGCTTTGGTGATTAAGCGATTTAGCGATCGAGTTAGTAAACGTGCCATCGGCGTTATTTAGCCAAAGGCAATCATTCCCAATATAATCGTTGGCCACATATATATCCGGCCAATTGTCACCATTTAGATCACTGACCACTACACCTAATCCATAGCCATCTTCTTTTATGCCAGCCTGCAGAGTTATATTCTTAAAAAAAGGCAGACCTGTTTTTTCAATGATGCCCTCGTTATGATAAAGTTGATCGTTCCTTGGCGAATTACCGTTAAGATCTTTTGGCAACACCTTGTTGATATTTTCACCCTGCATCTGGTGCGTCAGCAAGTACATATCCAGCAGACCATCTTTGTCATAATCTAAAAAAACCGCTTGCGTGGAATGGCTGCTATCATCCAGTCCATACGCGTCAGCCATGTCGGTAAACGTAAGATTGTGGTTATTGATGTACAATAGATTTTTTCGTTTGCCCGGTTCTACGGGACCGCTGACACAAACATAGATATCCTGCCAGCCATCATTGTTTATGTCGACTAGGCTTACACCGGTACACCACAGGTTGCTCGTTAAGCCGGCAGTTTCCGTTATATCATTGAATTTAAAGTTCCCCTGGTTGATGTATAATTTATTGCTGTTCTGATTGGCGGTAAAAAAAATATCCTGCAGGCCATCATTATTAAAATCGCCCATGCCAACGCCACCGCCCATATAAGTGTATTCATTGGTAAGTAAGTTGAGTTGCTCTGTCTCGGTAATTTTGTTTTCGAAATCAACACCGGATGATTCGGGACTGATTGCGGTAAAAAGTGAGGCCTCCTTTTTGTTAGTGCAAGCAGTGATTAAAAGCAGAATGCATACCAGCATGTTTTTCCCAAACCCCTGCAGGAAAAATGTAAATATGGAATGATCAGCTCCTTCCGTTAAAGAATTGGCTTTGCATCTTATCTCATTATAATTTGATGGCATTCTTCAGATAGTTGATCTGCCGGTAAATATAGCCCTTCTGATTTTTTTAAAAGTGAATTATTCGGAAGCATTGCTCCCGATTTGAATGATAGTTAGAATCTGTGAGATTCAAACTCTTTCTCCCTGGTTTTTATCACCATCATTCAGCCAAACTACTTTCTGTTCTGATTGATGCTCCTGCCCGATGATATCGCGGTACAGTTCTGGTCGTCTCGCTTTTATATACCGGTGGCCTCCTGCTTGTATTAGTTTTTCAGAGGTGATGGTCCCCGTGACAAAACTGTCTTCTAATAAACGACATTCTGCCAAAATATCACCGAAGGGATCAATGATCATCGAACAACCATTTTTTAACTGGTCGTCATCCATGCCGATCGCATTCGAAAAAATGGCGTAGATGGCATTGTCGTAAGCCCTTGCCGGCAGCCATTTCATCAACCAGCCGCGACCTTTCATGCCATCAAATTCAAGTCGCAACGAAGTGGGGTCCGTTTCGCGGTTCGCCCAAAGTTTGGGATCGACAAAACCGGCTCCGGGTCTTGTAGAAGGAGTACACATCGTGACATGCGGCATAAAAATAATATTCGCGCCTAACAATGCGGTAGCCCTTACGTTTTCGATAATATTGTTATCATAACAAATTAAAATCCCACACTTCCAGCCCAATAATTCAAATACACAATAGCTGTCCCCTGGTGCCAGGTATGGATTGATAAAGGGATGTAATTTTCTGAATTTGACGACGAGCCCATTTTTATCTACGCATACATAGGCCTTGTATAAATTATCATTTTCATCTTTCTCAAAAAGACCAGCAAGTATCACTATCCCGTTTTGTTTGGCTATTTCGGTCAGTCTCAAAATACTTTCCCCGGTCGGAATCATTTCAGCCAGCTCAAGCATCTGTTCTTTTGAAAGATGCCTCGCGAAAGTGTACCCTGTAATGGAACATTCGTGAAAAGCAATGACCTGTGAGCCTTCGGCTGCTGCTTTTTGTGAAAGTTTTTCAATGATCGATAAATTATATTGCTTGTCAGCATTTTTGTGTTCAAACTGGGCGGTAGATATCTTTAAATTATTCATCAGGGATCTTTTTTAATAACTGATCAAAACTATACAGTTGTTTGTTGTGGGATGGAATTAGTTGCCCGGCGCAATACCACTCTATTCATTCCCGATTTTTTTCAGCATTTCAACAAATGCTTCCGTTGCGGACCATTGTGGATTATGATCTGCCTCCAATTGTAAAACCGGCCATCCCTTTTTCTTGGCCCGTTCAGCCTGCGTCGCAAAATCATCTGCCTTCGCTTCGGTTCCTTTCGCTACTGTAAGTATATAGGCGGTAGGAATTTTTAGCCTGCGATCGTTTTTAAGGATCAGTGTATCTGAAAGTGTTTTGTAGGGATGAGGCACGTCTTTGGGAGGAAGTTTGCCCGCGACAACCCAGGGAGCCACTACAAAACCATTCGTCGTCATTTTTTTTAACCCATCTCCCCTTGACCCCTGTATGCTTAATAAACTTTCGCCGTCATCCGGCACAAAAGCATCCAGGTAAATAAGTTTCCTGATCCTGCCTGGCAGGCTATCCGCTACCCCTGTCACTACCATGCCGCCATAGCTATGACCGATGAGTATAATATTATGAAGATCTTCATAGAGTATCATGTTCACGACATCTTTTATATGGGTCATCAACCCCACCTCCAATGTCGCTAAATGCACCCTTTCGCCCTGTCCCGTCAAGGAGGGACGATATACCACACAACCATTTTCAGTCAACAATGAATCAACTTTTTTGAAGGCCCAGCTCCCACCCCATGCGCCATGAACAATAACATAGACAGGTTTGGAAGAGGATTGTGCAACGGACGAATGAGAGATGCTGAATGAGATCAGCGATAACAAAGCAGGAAGGCATAATTTCATAATAGATATTTTAATACCATTATCGATCATAGATAATCTCGCAAAGGAGAAAAGATCAATCATTGACTATCCTCCACACAAAACATGAACCATCTTTGCGGTCCGGTCGTGTACCCGGCGAATCTGCTGAACTAAGACTTCTTGCGCCCGGATCTATAAATAGATACCGGTGCGTCACGAGCGACATTAACATCAGGTCACCCCGCAACATATCTTCCCATTGAAACAGTGAAGCATTGCCCAACTCTTTTTTCTCAATACGAACTTCGGCCATGCCGCCTTCACCCTTCACGACAACAAATCCACTGTCAGCTATTGACTGAAGCGCAATTCGTCCTTTGCCTCTGTCAAGAACCCTGAATTGTAAAGCCTTGCCTTGTGCTAAGCGATCACCGGCTGCAACTGGTCGAACAAATTTTTTCCAGTTCACCAATACACTGCTATCAGCCAAATTCATCAACGTGATGATCTTTCCCACGGGTATAGGACTTGTCAGTCCTTTTGAACGGGCCTCCTCTACAACGAAATTATTAAAGTCTGCATAACCACCTTCTGTTCCTGTTGTATTAAAATTGAAAAGCGCAAAACGTATTCCCTGGAAAGTTCTGAGCTGGAAAGGCATGATGACCGAATCACCCATGTTTTTGAAATTGGTTCCATCAATGCTATAGCTGAACATGGCTTTATCCATATCAAAATCGCAATGCACCCTTAGCCATACACGGGAACTTGTTAGCTGTTCAATTACCGGCTTGTTCACCTGCTGATCAAACTGGCTTAATTCAATGAGGTTTCCCTTCTTGCTTATGCCCATCCATGCATAAGGGAGATTTAATAAAGCCAACCCCGCTACATCACCATCTTTTAATCCCTTGGTTTCTATTTCTGTCCTTGCTATCGATTCAGGACCAATGGCACGTTGCGTGAATGAGTTCCGGGCCGACCAGAAATCTTTTGCCGGTAGCGAGTTCAATCGCAGCCATCCTTTCTTTGTTTTCAACGACCATTTATTATCTACCGGCACATGATTCCATTGCCAAATGGGTTTCAATGTATTCGTTGAAAAATCATCAGACCGTTCCCAGGTCGCATGTGGCAACGATGAAAAGCCGGTATTCGGTTTTACCCAGGTGCGTGGAGAGCGGGTAAGATTTCCGGGCAAGCCAAAATGGGGCCAGCCGTTTTGCCAGGTTACCGGCGATAAAGTAGTAAGCCTTCCAACGGAATTATGATCCATCATTGACCAGCCCCACCACTCACCCGTTTGTGTTTGTACAATACCGCCCTGGTGCAACGCGATACAACCCACATAGTTTGTCGCCGGTGGTATCAAACGAAAAGGCGGACCATTTTTGTAGTCTCTCAGTTGCCAGCTGGTGCCAACGCCAAAACTTTCTTCAGAGCTCATCACATTTATTTCGTAAGGACCGGCTGGATGATCAGCACGGAGACAAACCTGGTAGCACAAAGGATCATAATTGGTATTGGTAATAAAATACTTTCCATTGATCTTATAGAAATGACAACCCTCTCCCGCACCGCTTCCCGCCGGAACGATTATTTTTTCCGTTCCCGGTTTTATATCCAGCAGATCATCGGTGAGTTCCGCGAAATGCACTTCATCATATCCCCAAACCACGTATATCTTTCCGTCGTCATCAAAAAGGACAGACAGATCATGCAAGGACTTTTTCATCGACGATTGTTTCCAGGGGCCGCGTGGATTGGCTGCCGAAAATAATTGCGTTGTTTGCCGGTTTACATTCGAGAATATGTAAAACATCCCATT
>JANOCH010000199.1:0-9119 GCA_031412015.1 Chitinophagaceae bacterium | reverse complement strand
GACAGCATTGATTGGCTCGCCCCGATTGTAGCCGATGCCGAAGCGGGCTTTGGCGGCGTACTCAATGCCTTTGAGTTGATGAAAGCCATGATAGAAGCCGGCGCTGCCGCCGTGCATTTCGAGGACCAGTTATCCTCTGCAAAAAAATGCGGTCATCTCGGTGGTAAGGTATTAGTGCCTACGCGGGAAGCGGTCGATAAATTAATCGCGGCAAGACTGGCGGCTGATGTAATGGGCGTGCCTACGCTCATCATTGCCCGCACGGATGCCGAAGCCGCCAATCTCATCACTTCTGATATTGATGAGAGGGACCAGTCCTTTATTACCGGCGAAAGAACACCCGAAGGATTTTATGTTGTAAGAAATGGGCTGGAGCAATGCATCTCCCGCGGACTCTCCTATGCACCTTATGCTGATATCATCTGGATGGAAACCTCGCATCCCGACCTGGAAGTAGCCAAACAATTTGCCAAAGCTATCCATGCGAAATATCCCGGCAAATTGCTGGCCTATAATTGCTCGCCTTCTTTCAACTGGAGCAAACACCTGAGTGAAAAACAAATGGAAACCTTCCGCGAAGAACTGGCGGCCCTGGGTTATAAATTCCAGTTCATCACCCTCGCAGGTTTTCATGCTCTTAATACATCCATGTTTGAATTATCCAAAGCCTATAAAGAAAGAGGCATGGCAGGTTTCTCGCAACTGCAGCAAAAAGAATTCGCGTTGCAGGAGCATGGTTTCAAAGCCGTCAAACATCAAAGCTTTGTAGGCACCGGTTATTTTGATTATGTCCAAAATACCGTACAGCAGGGAATGGCTTCTACTGTGGCGATGAAGGATAGTACGGAAGCAGCGCAGTTTCATTAAACTCCATGTCGAGCGAAGCGAGACAACTATAGTACATCCCGCTCCACGGGATGAGGACGGTCAGGTTCGTAGGCTCTGGTTATAGCACCTATGATTTTAAAATCACTCTGGATAAGGGTGATTTTTTTTTTAGGTCATCCTCAGTTCTATATTCAGCGTATCGTTGCCACACGCCATTTGAGTTCGCGCACTACTTGATTTGCAGAAACTACCTATAGTATCCGCCGCCTCGGTTTGTGTCCGCAGTAAGTGCAGGCCGCCCCGGTGCGTGTCTCCACGCACCGGAACTTTATGTTGAAATTTCTGTCGAGCAAATTAAAACAGTAGTGCGAGGAGACACGCATCATCGCATCGCAAAACTTCGAATAGATAGTTCAGAAAGCGAAAGAATCCTGTAAAAATGCAGGCGAAATAGTCGCCCGTCGTTTTCCTGACGCCAGGAAAACGATACCAATCCCAAAAGCGCCGCTCCGGTTGCGTACGCAATAAAAAACGGCCCTTCCGCCTCGGCAGGTGTTCGCCATAAAATACACGCCGTGGCCGGTGTTTTCCTCCACCGGCCACACGATCCAAGCTCTATATTTAGCTCTTTGGGAATATCTATCGCTAGTATGTCCGACAGTAGTACCAGTTCTGGAAACGAAGTGCCTTAAGTATTGAATTAAGAACCGATAAAGTTTATTTACAAAAGTTGAATTATATTAATCGTAACCCGGTAAAAGCTGGCATTTGTACATTGCCAGAGCAATACAAATATTCGTCGGCCATGTTTTATCATACAGGAATCGACAATTGGGGATTTCTCTCGCATCACTGCGATTGAACTATAGATCGGTGGCGGGTGGAAGAAAACACCCGCCACGGCGTAACCGGAAGATGATCTTCTTCATTCATCATAGCCGCAACCATAACCCATTGCTATTTTCCACAAACATCATTTAGGGTATTTATACTGAATTTATAAAGTGGCTCCGCCTTATTAATAATCAATTACAATTATTCAACATGCGTTTGGCGAATTATCACTTGTTTGGTACCAGTTTTGTTTAATTACATTTCACTAAATCCTTTTTCTATGCCACTGCTCTTCACCCCCAATATCGTGTTCACCTCATTTATCAAGATCGAAGGACGCGTACATGAATTTAACTTCCGTAAAAAAAATGATGCCGTTTTCGAAGCCGATTCTACCGACGCCCGTGGCAACCGCGTGATGTTCGAGTTAAGTAAAGAATCTGAAAACTGGACCATAACCAGCCCAAACTTACCGGCCTGGGTAAGACATAGTGAAAACCTGGTGATAGACGCGATCGGCAAGCAATAAGACGGGTTTCTCTGCTGCTGCAGATGTTCCCGAAAAAGTACACCGTTGCCGGTATACTGAGCTTGTCGAAGTATCCTACACCGGCAACACCATCTAATAAAATCTCCGCTGTGTATAGGTTAACCTCAACCCTGACTCATTGCGCAAACCAATTCCATTTTCAAAAATCCTGTGACCACTCAGGCTGATGGCGATGCTATGCCCGCCGGAATATCCCAGCTGAAGGTTTTGGGTGCGCCGAGCGAACCGGTCTTGTTGTCCTGGGGTTTGTATTCGATCTTTACGGTCTTGAAGACCATGTCGACCTTTTGCACGACCAAGCCCTCTTCTGTCCCTGCGTTCGATACTTTGGTCATAAATACGCCTTCCATTACCATTTTGAAGTAGGTTTCCGGAGTTCCTTTACCTGTCGTTTTCATCATCTGCAGTTCGCACTTCGGAAACGCTTTGCCGGTGCAGATATAGCCCAGGATCACCGTGGAAGATGTGTCGAAGAGGTGCTCGAAATTCAGCTTACCCGGATTGGGCTTGCCAACACTGGCTCCGCCACCCTTAGTCCAACTCGTCTCTGCTTCCACCTCCCAGCCCCACCCCCTGATCTCGATCCACTTCTCCCTGCCCTTTTGGATTGACTCGCCGTCCGCTTTGTCGAAGAAGCTGACAAATGCATTGATTGCCATGATTACGCTCCTTTTTTTAAAATGTGATTTAAATTAAACTTAAGAAAAGTACTAAACTTTAGTGTTCCAGGTCATATTAAGCCTTCTTTTATTGGCACGCTTTCTATATTTAACGATCTGATTTTTACGCAAGTTGGTAAGAAAATATGAATAATGAAATAAATTCCGGTCCTGCCTACTTTTGCTATCTATATTTTTTTCTACTGAATCAGGGCAAATAAACAACTCCATTGCCGGGGATGTGTCTGAACAAAAAAAACTGCCGCTTTGCGCCCTGGTGGGTGTTCCATAAAAAACAAACCGTGCCCGGTGTTTTTCTCCACCGGCCAAACGGTCTAAAACAATACCTTAGGTATAGTTCATTAAGCATATAAAAGGTGAATAACACTCTATGCCCCGATCCCGAATAATACCTTTGATAACCTGGCTTAATCCTAACGGCTCCTAAACAGAGCCAGCGATGCTTCCAGGCACCTGACTAAAATCATCCCTCCCACTTCCCTGTTTCCTTATCTTTTGAAAGAAAAAATTGCCGTATGGATAATGAACAACCCGAATCGCTACTACAACTGGCTGTCGGTTTATCCAGGAAGGGATATACTACGGAAGAAATTGCAACCCAGCTCCGTGTCAAAGGGGCTGCAGATAACCTGGTGCAGCAAGCGATTGACGAAGTAGAAAAATCTCGCCTCAACAGGAAAAGACACACAGGATTTATCTGGTGTGGTATCGGTACTTTTTTACTGGTATCCGGCTGTATGATCACCTTTTTACAATATAGCAACGGGCAAAACATTCGAATTGCCATGTATGGTATGACGAGCGTTGGTGTAGTGGCAATAATAAAAGGATTAATAGATCTGTTTGGCTGGTAGTATACTCTTACCCGGTAGTTTGATTTTTGCATCGCAATTGTAACATAAAAAATAATCTCCGGGTTATTACTAATCTCCAATTCAAAAATCATTCACCCTGCGCCAACTATACCTTATTCCGCCCCGGCAGGTATTCGTTAAAAAAGCACGCCGTGGGCGGTGTACTGAGTTGCCTCATTGCGAGTGCAAAGACGTAAGCGAAGAATCCTCCACCGGCCACACGAACTAAAGGCTATCTTACTAAATTAGCGAATACTAATATTCGCTATGTAATGTCTTCCTCACCCCCGGGTTCCATGGCAGGTCTGCTCCATACAACGATAATCCGATAGCTATCGGACCCGCTCGGCAGATCAGTTCATACGCTGAACTATTGATCAATACTCCACCGTCGCACTGTCTTTAATTATCATCGGGTAAAACTGTCCGCCTAGTTTTAACTGGTAACTGCCAACCGGCAATACCATCTTTACTGGTTTGTTGCCCGAAGTATAGAACTTTTCTTTTGATTCATCATACAGATGCCAGTCACCTTCAGAAACCAGGTTAAGGTAACCAGCCTTTAATCTTGTTTCATGACCTTTTCGTATAGGTACATTATCTATCGGAACAGTTGTCAGCGTAAAGCGATACTCACCCGAAGCAATAGTGTAAGTTTTATCATTATGGGAAACGCTTCTGAGGAATTTTTTGTCTGACTGCTGATAAATAAGGATATTCCTTTCAACATCTGCCGGAAAATTTATATCAAGCTTGCCCAGGACACCTTTCATATTTGTTACTGGGGTAATCTCCCATTTATCAGGCACTTCAGTTTTATTTTTTTTTGAAATTTCAGGTTGGGCAAGGGCGCTGACAAACATCCCGTATGGCAGGGCCAAAAGAAGGAGTTTTTTCATAAACAATAAGTTAACGAGGGATATAAAAGGTACAGAATTTTTTCAAGCAATAGCTCAAAATTTAAATATTGCCTCAGCCTGGTTTGTGCCTCACGAATCGGAACTACTATTTCCGCCTCAGCCGGTGTTCGCCCAAAAAAAGCACGCCGTGGCCGGTGTACGGATGATCCACTAAGCTCTTCTCCATTGTTTTCTATGCTTTATTAAGCACCAATTTCTTCGCCTGCTTCTGTGCTTTTAATGCAAGCTCCGTGGCCAAAAAACAATGCTCCTGCGTCATCGCTGTGGCTGTCCTGTTAACCACATCATTCACCAATTGTTCACCATAAGGCAGCACGACATTACTGCAATCAATATACTGCGTTTCATTTCCGTTGATGACGAAAAGATGATTGCCGCCGGGTCTTCCGGCGATATCAATGTTCTTGCGTATTTCCATAAATCCTTCGGTACCCAGGACGGTCAATCTTCCATCACCCCATGTTTTTAATCCATCCGGCGTGAACCAATCCACCCTTATATAACCGGTGCCGGCATCGCCATTGATCGTCACATCGCCAAAATCTTCGAATTGCGGATATTGCGGATGCGCTATATTTCCGGTTTGTGAAAAAACAACTTCAGCTTTCGCGGAACCGGTGAAGAATAAAAACTGGTCAAACTGGTGAGAAGCTATATCGGTAATAATACCGCCGAAATATTTTTTATCAAAAAACCAGGGAGGTCTCGTTGATAGGCTGATGCGATGAGGCCCGAGACCGATGGTTTGAATGACTTTACCAATGGCGCCGGCTTTTACCAGCTCCCCTGCTTTCACCGTTGCTTTGTTCTCAAAACGCTCACTGTACATGATGGAGTAAATACGACCGGTTTGATTTTGCACGCGGCGGACCTCGGCCAGTTGTTCTAAAGAAGTAATACCGGGTTTGTCCGACATATAATCTTTACCATGCTGCATCACCCGTACACCGAGTGGCGCCCTTTCGTTGGGAATGATGGAACTTAATACAAGATGAACCGATTTATCTTCCAGTATTTCCTTTTCCCCGGTCACTCTTTTTGCCTGCGGGTATTTTTTTGAAAACGCCGCGGAAAGATCATCCTCTTTTGCATGGAAGGAGACCAGTTGGCCGCCTCCGCGAATCACTGCATCAGTTTGCCCGTAGATATGGCTATGATTGATACCAATAACCGAAAACTTGATTTTAGGCTCAGGATTCTTTCTTGTCGAATAAATATTCTCATTTGCAAGTACATTATCTTTATTGTTAGCTAACAATTCTTTTGGAAAAATTGAAAGCAGGCCCGCCGCCGATGTGGCTGCCGTCGCTGAGGCGATAAATTTTCTGCGATTGAATTTGGATGATGTCATACCTGGTTTTTACAGTTTACCAAATGTATAAAATTTAAATCCGACCCGCAGGTCAGTGTCCACAATATAAAAATCCCCGGTATCGCTCCATGACGGGTTTTAATTTAAAAGCCTGGCCATGGATTGCAATTACTGAGAAACATACCTGATGCTGTCCTCTTCCGGTTTTATCTAGGTACCTTTACAAAAATTGAAGAATATGATACAACCAGATATGTTGTGGGCCTTAGGTGGCACCGAGCTGATCATTATCCTCGCTCTTATTATTCTTCTGTTTGGCGGACGCAAAATTCCAGAGCTGATAAAGGGAATAGGAAAGGGCATCCGTGAATTCAAGGATGCTAAGAATGATAAAAAAGAAAATGCTGAGACCAGCAACAAATCTTAACGATCGAATCTTCGCTTGAACATGTTGACGCAAGAATAATTACCACTGCTGATCAAACCGAACCCGTTTAATTTTTTGCATCCAGTATTACCGGGGTATTACCTTTACCCATGATAACCACCTTTGCGTTTGGAGATTTGGCGAGTTCCAAATAGGCCTTTATCTGTTCGTATTGTAACTGCTGGCTGGTAAGGCCTATATTAATGATGCGCTGGTAATCGGCGATACCCTGGGCTTCTACTCTTTTTCGTTCGGCTTCCTGCTTTTCTTTCAGCAAAACAAACTGCATTTTCTGTGCATCCTGTTCCGCATTGATCTTTTGTTCTATCGTCGTTTTTACAGATTGCGGCAATGTGATATTTCTTACCAATAACTGTTCCAGCACAAGGCCCCTGGTTTTAAAATCCTCCTCAATACTTTTAAAGATCCTCGATTGAAATTCATCTCTTTTTGTAGAATACAATGAAATAGCATCGTAATAAACGGCATTGTCACGGATCTTGGTCCGGGTGAGCGGACGGACAATTTTGTCGGTGTAATCAATACCCGTTTCACGAACCAGCTTTGGCGCTTCAGAAGGGAGCAGTTTATACAAAACAGTGAGGTCGATCGTCACTTCCAGGCCATCCGCCGTCAGCACACGGATCGCATCATCGCCTGTTTTCATTCCTTCATCATTGGTGCCGCTCATCGTGTAGTTCTGGGTTTTAATATCCAGGCTTCTTACTTCCATTAATGGGTTGATAAAGTGCAGCCCGCTGCCCAGCACGTCGTTCTGTACTTTGCCGAATAATACTTTTACGCCGATCTGGCCTGCATCAATCATTACTATGCTTTGTATCACAATACCTGCAATCATAATAATAGCTCCTGCCAGCTGTGCAATTTTTGAATACCGAAAAAATTCCGGGCTTCTTTTCATAATTAACCCTGATATTAAAACAAGTGCACCGATAATAATGATTGCCATAACAAATAATTTACGAGGATGAATAAAATCTGACCGTTGGATTTGAAATTAAAACAAGGCCCTGTACTAAATTCAAAAAAATAAAATAGGTACGATGATTCACTGAAACTAGCTTAGAAATGCAATTGACCGTGTGTTAAAAATACTGAAATCAACTTTGTTTGCCTTTATTATAATAAATGCCTCCGGGCAGATCACTAAAATCTGGGCAGTTTAGGACACTGTTGCCACGGACCTTGACGCCACAGGCAGGTTGCACAGATTTACACAGATTCTTTTTTTGACCAATAGGTATCAAGCCCACATAAGTAGTCATAAAATTTAAGACTAGTTTGAGTTTTGCATACTAATTTTCAATCCTATAACCTTGTAATTTCAGGAAAAAAAATAATTAACAACTACTAATGATGATAACTGATTACGAGTTTAACAATCGCACAAATAATTTGCACAACGCTACAAAGAGTAAAACAAAAACGGCTACGTGTACCGATTCCAAGCCAGTCGGCAATATTTTACATTTCCGAAGGGTCAAACACGTCGCCCGGGTCGATGTCCGCAATAAAATCAGCCCTGGTGCGGCTCACCACTAATAACAAATCCAGAAGCGTTAACTCATATGAAAGAAGGACAAATTCAGACATTGCACCCTCAACCGGGAAAAACAAATAAGCGGATATCACCGGATAAATACAATATCTCCCCTACCCACACCACCTGGTCGAATGGAAATACCACCTATGTACTGAACCGTGAAGAAATTTTGCCGGTGATGAAAAATAATTCGTATTCGACGGCTTAAGCGCAGGCAACCAGGGCGAAAATAGAGGCTGCTTACACGAATAGGCTGCCACATGACGGCACTGTGAAATGACCAATAGTAATATTGTGTGCAACAGGAGATGCCAGTAGTTACCGGGCGGATCGAACCCGTAGAAAATAGTTAATAATAATTCCGGATCTTTTCCTTATTTAATTTCCAGGGCGCCAAAGCCTAACCGGTAGGAAAGGATCGACCCGGAGGCTGAAATCATAAAGTATTTGGTAGCTGATATACGGGAAAAATCTTTGGGCAGTGCCAATCGCTTATCCTCGCGGAAACTATAAACAGCCTTGCGTGTCAGGGTTCCCTTATCGTCAATAATGGCGGCGGCCAAAACAGTTTTTTTAGCGGACGCGAAATGTTCCGGCGCCTTCGATAAGTCGCGGGTGATATTGTCTGCATCGTCGTTATAGAGAAGTACCAATTTATCTTCATACGCAATAGGATAGTAACCAAGTGACCAGTCGGTCTGGTAACCTTCCTGTCGCTTTGGTATCCTCGTAAAATGTGCCCGGCCCTCTTTGTGCAAATTAAGAATGATGATATCTCCATAGATATAATTGCGATATTCCTTCATGTAAAAAAATTCTTTAGGATTAGTCTGCGTTGTCAGGTTGACCATGTGTACCTCACTGACAAGATCCACTGTCCGGTTGCGCCTTGGAAGTATGTCCTTTATCCTTAGGTACGAATATATTCCGGGATCGGACCCTTTACTTTTTCCCTGGCCATCTTTGTCCACTAATTCAAGCAGCTCCGGGGGAAAGGCCAGCATTTGATTTTCGCTAATCATAGTAGCGGTGCTATCAAAGCTGTTGTAAAATGCACCGGTAATATTGCCGTTTGGATTTTTCTTATACAATCCGGCAACGGTCACCGTTCCATGATCGTTAAATACGAGCCTGGTGCCGGCGATGAAAT
>JANOCH010000198.1:0-2628 GCA_031412015.1 Chitinophagaceae bacterium | reverse complement strand
AGAGAACCGCAGTTCTAATCGTGAACAGGAGATCAGCAATATCTCGAGGAACCTAAAAGGCCTGGCTAAAGAATTGAATGTGCCGATCATTGCCTTGTCACAATTAAGTCGTGCGGTAGAACAACGTGGGGCTAAAGAAGGAAGCCGAATTCCTCAATTAAGTGACCTTCGTGAATCAGGAGCCATCGAACAGGATGCGGATATGGTTATGTTCTTATACCGTCCCGAGTACTATGATATCAATTCGAATGCCGAAGGTGAAAACACGAAAGGATTAACGGAGGTAAAGATCGCCAAGCATAGAAATGGTACACTTGAAACTGTTAAATTAAAAGCGCTGCTGCATATTCAAAAATTCACCAACTGGGACGAAAATCCATATAGTGGTATTGGCCTGCCGTCCGGTGGCTGGCGACCCGTAGAAGATGGTGGCGGCGGTGAAAAACTATACATACAGGCAGGTAGTAAAATGAATGACCGCCCAACGGATGATGAAGATCCTTTTTAGTAACTGCAAACAAAGCATTTCCCACTAAGCCGCAAAGACTCCTAAGTATTTTTCTTTGTGAACTTTGTTGTCTTTGTAGGATAGATAGTGGCATAAATGGCATTACACTACTTTGAATATCCAGGTTTGTTTTTACCAAGCCGAAAAAACTCCTTCTAAATAACTATACCGGGCATCAAGGTAATTTTTAAGTTGTGTAATCCCTTCTTTGTAACTGGAGGGTGGAGTTCCGCCATGACCGAGGCTTTGCGTTTGAATATTCCAACGCATAAAATTCGCCTGTTGCGAGATATTGATCTTAGCCGCCAATTCATCAACATAAGAAGTCAATGCTTTCAATTCCGTTTTCTTTGCATTCCATCTTGTTTTTACTGCTGCTTTAAAACCGGGATCAAGTATAAACTGTTGTATCCATTGCCGTGGATCATGTGCATCCGTCGCCATTAATTTGCGGGTTGCATCACCAAGCCGTATATCGTTGTTGAAGGCAATATCAAAATCCCATACCGGGCCAAAATACAGGAGCGGATCATTACGGTGTTTATAGACATTCGTACTCCACCACGCGTCGGGGTTGCCGGTAAACTCATTGATGATGTAATAATCTACCCAGGTCTTGCTATCAAAATAGCCACGCCAACCTTGCACCGGATCTGTAAAGTTGCCGGCGAATAAAGCTCCTTCCGCCTTGTTTCCCACATAATCTTTTATATAATCAAATTGTGGCGCCGCATAATCATCATCCTTCGGATATTTCATCACCACCGTCATATTTTTTTGTGGGGTATAAAAGAACAAAGGCTCGCTGGCGCCAAAACCATCTATTTCTAAAAAATAACCGCCGGTTATTTTTGCAGGGTCAGCTCCGTCACTGGCTTTTAAAGATTCAATATTTATGCGACCCGGTGCTACTTCCAGTTGATCAGTTAGCATATAATTTCCTTCGTAGTTGGCATTAAGATATACATCTACAAAAGTGGTAGCGGGAGTGAACCGGTGTTGCGCGGCATTATCGTCCATGATGCGGCTTGCCTGGAATGCAATGGCATTTCGTAAAAGTGTTTTGTCTGCGTCATTCGCCAGCAATACCCAGTTTTTTTCTTTCGCATGGTTAAGGCCCAACGGGCTGAACTTGTCCGGAAATTTCATACGGTAGGGCTTCTTCGGTAAAAAGGCGGTCGAATTTCCCCGCAACCTGATCTCGATTTTCTTGCCCGATGCATAACTATCCCATAGTCCGTCAGTGACGCCATTTCCTATTGTATTTAGATTGGCCGTTACATAGGTCTCTTTACTGGTAATAGCTCCATCGGCATCAATTTTTAAAACCGGCAAAGAAGCGTTTACCTGTGGGCAAACCAGGTTGACCGTATATTTTCTTTCACTGCCATTTTGGGCGATTACTGAATAGGTAAGCGGTAGTTTAAAATTGTTGTTAGTTACGTGTGTAGTTTGAATAGCGCCATCAACTTTTACCGTTTTTCCATCTGTTTCAAAATAGGGAATAAGATCGGCAGGGTTTTCCGAGGGTATCCATTTAAGCAGGGTGCCGGTGATGTTTCCATTTGATTCATCTATAGTGAAATTCACATCCTGGGGGAGATTCGTGTTATCTGCCTTTAATAATTTAAACAGTGTTATCGCATTTTTATCACAATCCGTGCAAGAGTTTTTTTTACAACCCCCGGTTGCTGCGACGACAAGGAATAACAGCAAGATCGATTTCCACGAAAGGGTATGGCTTTGTGACTGCATAGTTGTATTTATAAAATAGGACGAAAACAAATATAATCAAGGAAGATGGTCAAATTTTCTTTTTTTTGCAAGTTATATGACGCTTCCTTTTTTTTATACTTCTACAGCCTATTCATCGCAACAGGAATTGGTTTTGGATGAAGACACTTCCCGCCACGTAATACAGGTGCTGCGAATGAAGCATGGGGACCGGCTGAATCTTACTGATGGAAAAGGAAATGTATTGACCACCATTATTGAAGATGATCATAAAAAACATTGTGTGGTAAAGGTGCAAGGAACAAGATACAAGG
This sequence comes from Chitinophagaceae bacterium, assembly GCA_031412015.1. GTDB lineage: Bacteria > Bacteroidota > Bacteroidia > Chitinophagales > Chitinophagaceae > Terrimonas_B. The sequence goes on along the minus strand of JANOCH010000198.1, from coordinate 72 downwards.
AACAAGAAAGGAGAAAAATTTTGATTGCCATCTCACTTTTAAAAAATGCCAATCGGTTTGAATGGTTCCTGG
>JANOCH010000197.1:0-2648 GCA_031412015.1 Chitinophagaceae bacterium | reverse complement strand
GAGATAAGAATGATGCAATTGATAGCAAATGCGATCGAGGGGTGATAACATTCCGCGAATACTTTATAATATCCGCCAGTAACAGGAAATCTGGAACCAATTTCCGCATAGGTAAGTGCGCCGCATAAAGCAACTATTCCTCCGGCAAACCAGGCAATAAAAAATAATGAGGGCGTAATCGCCGCATTCGCGGCATCAGAAGACGTTCGGAATATCCCCATTCCGATCACTAAGCCAACCACGATCATCGTGAGATCAAAAAGGCCCAGTTTGTTTTTTGCTGTCATGGATTGAAGATAGCAAAAAAACGTTCTGCGACTGCTTTTTGAAATGGCCCTCTGATGTCATTACTTGAGGACTCTGTATCGTATAATTATTCATATATCAATAGCGTATTACCGGGCAGTCGAGCATATTTTTCTTGCCTAACCTGTATACCACACCTACTGTATGACTATAGTAATGGTCATTCTTAGCAGGATTTGCCGCCCTGCTGAAACCATCAAGATAATCAGTAGAAGCAAGTCGATAAGATGTTTCGGCACTGATTCCAATTTTATCTGATAAATAATAACGGACGCCAATTCCTACCGGAAACACCAGCAATCTTTCCGGTAAAGAATGTTGTGCATCTTCGGTCAAGCCCATCATCAATTCAGATTCAGCAGAGAAATAGTCTGTATCCAGGTTGCTCCAATCCCTTTTTATCTTTAAGAAACTGTATCCAACTCCGACAAACAAGTAGGGCGAAAACCCTTTACTGACATAATTTCTTCCCAATACGTTCCATTCAGCGATCCCGGATATTTCCGCAATCCTTGAGTGAAAAGTAAAATTGCGTTGCTGCCTGTATCCAGGATTACTGTACTTAGCATCGTCTCCCTTTAATCCGCCAAAACCAAGATTGGCCCGCAGGGATAGAGAAGGACTAAAAAATTTGGCTGCAAAAAGACTGATGACTGGTTTCATAGTTCGGTAAGAACCTAATGAAGATGGCGTAAGATCTCCCTGGTAAATAAAAGTGCCGGCCCCAACCCCAAATTGAAATTTGGGGTTGTTGGTTTGCGATTGGAGGGCCGGGCTGAATCCGTAAAATATTATGAGAGCACAAATAGCTTCCTTCAAAACATAGTTCATGGGTATATGATTTGTTTTAAAAATTGAATCAGGAAGCAGTAGTGCTGGACAGTATAAGATAATGGGTCAGGATAAAAAGTAACGAATCACTTAGATAATATCACGAAGGATGCACTGGGAGCGCCGGGAATACGCTAATTGATTTACTTGCCTCTGTGAACCCAGCGATCTCTGCGTTAACTCAAATTGAGACACTACGGGATAAAACTATTTTTGCTTAACGCAAAAAAAGTTTATTCATTTTTAGCGGTTTGTTAAATAAATGCTTCAATGATGGGAAACGGGGAGAGTATCAGCGAAGGTGATTCTTGTATTGAAGAAACAATGAAAAAGAATTATTTTCCATTCGTTGATAAAACTGATACCAGACTGGCTGTTATCAAAAGGTACTTGTAAGCTTAGGAATATCACCCAGGCAGTGATATAGGTAATGACAATAGAAGTCCTGGCTGGAATCAAATACAAAAATTAAGTTTGAAGTTACCTAAGATTAGCTGTATCGACGTTCGGGTCTCTGCAAAGATGGATAAATATGTGGGCCTTGTACCCGACTTACAAACAACCATAAAAACTCTTCTTGAATAAATGACTTGTCTCCCTACATTTGCAGCGATTTGGTCTCCGCCTCCGGGTGGAGTTAAAAGGGAATCCCGTTCAAATCGGGAGCTATCCCCGTAGCTGTAAAAAGCCCCCATCCCCTAAAGGGAGTTTGGGAAGCTGTTAAACTTCATAGCCACTTTTAAAAAAGGGAAGGCTGTTTAATTGCGCTTTAAGCCAGAAGACCTGCCAGGTCAGCAAACAACATTCAGCTTTCGGGTGAAAGGCATGAGGTGTAAAGGTCGCAGGACGTTTATATTTCTATCTCTATTGACCGGAAGCAGTCACACAAAAACCTTTTAAAAAATGAAAAGGAAATTTTTTGTAGTGGCTGCTGTTATAATCAGCAGTCTGCTACAGGCGCAGGACTCCACTACCACTTTATTAGATGAAATCGTTCTTACCGCCAACAAGTATCCCAACAAAACATCACTCACCGGTAAAGTCATCACCGTTATTACCCGTGACCAATTGGAAAAAAGCGGTGGTAAGGATCTCTCGCAATTATTAACTGAACAGGCCGGCGTATTTATCAGCGGCGCTAACAGCAATGCCGGCAAAGACAAAAGTTTATACTTGCGGGGAGGCTATGCTTCCCACACACTGATCACGATTGACGGCATTCCTGTGAATGATCCATCAGGTATTGGCGGCAATTTCGATATCCGGAATTTGGCCTTGGGTAATATCGAAAGAATTGAAATACTAAAAGGTAGCCAGTCTACTTTATATGGTAGCGATGCGATCGCCGGAGTCATTAATATTATCACCAGGAAAACAACAATGGAGTCATTGCCGGGTAACGCGAGGCTAAGCTATGGCAGCAATGAAACCGCGAGGGCTAATGCCGGTATAAATGGTAAAAAAGGAATAGTGGATTACAATGCATCTTATTCCTGGCATAAGACAAAAGG
>JANOCH010000196.1:0-15123 GCA_031412015.1 Chitinophagaceae bacterium | reverse complement strand
CCGACAGGATCGCTTTTTACAGTTATGCCCACGTGCCATGGACAAGCAGGGTGCAGCGTTTATTTAATGAAGCAGATCTCCCGGATCCCGAAGAAAAAATACAATTGTACCTGAAAGGAAAAGAGTTGCTGACGGCCAATGGTTACTTTGATATTGGTATGGACCATTTTGCACTGCCGCATGATGAATTATATATCGCCAAACAAAACGGCAAACTGCATCGCAATTTCATGGGTTATACCACGCAGAACAGCGGATTGTTGGTTGGACTGGGTGTCTCTGCTATCAGCGACCTGGGAAATGCGTTTGCACAAAATGAAAAAAGCCTGCATGATTATTATGCAGCCGTTAATAGCGGAAGTCTGCCTGTTAAGCGGGGCTATTTTCTGAATGAAGAAGACATCGCCTTTCGCCAATACATCAAAGATGTTTCCTGCAAAGGCGCCACGGTATTTCATAGAAAGCATTTACCACTACTGGAAGAATTCAGTTTCCCTGTATTGGAACAACTGGCAGCCGATGACCTGCTCGAATACGATAAAAATCATTTCAAATTAAAAGGTGAAGGACATTATTTTATCCGCAATGCCTGTAGTGCCTTTGACCTTTACTTGCAACGCGACAAATTCTTATTGAAAAAACAAACTTACAGTAAAGCGATCTAAAAGAATTACTGGAATATACACTTGTGTTACTGCCTACTGCTTAATTCTGGCATAATTTGTATTTGTTTATTCGGTACTATAGCGTTCAAAAAATGCTCTCCCGAGACTTTCTCTATGATTGGGGTGTGCAATACTGATCAATTCCCTTCCCCGTTGTTTCAGATTTTTTCCAAATAAGTTTACGATACCATACTCGGTTATCACCCAATGAACATGCCCTCTTGTTGTAACAACACCCGCCCCTTCTTTAAGAAAAGGAACGATCCGCGATGCTCCATTAGATGTAACCGAAGGCAGGGCAATGATCGGTTTGCCCCCTTCCGATAAAGAGGCTCCCCTGATAAAATCCATCTGCCCGCCAATACCCGAATACTGGTAAGTACCGATGGAATCAGCACACACCTGGCCGGTAAGATCGATTTCAATCGCACTGTTAATGGCAATGGCTTTCGGGTTGCGCCGTATAATGCTGGTATCATTCACATACGCAATATCCATCACTCGTACCTCCGGGTTGTCATGTACGTAATCATAAAGCTTTCTTGTTCCCGCCATAAAACTGGTAACAGACCGGCCGGGGTTTATTTTTTTTAAACTATTGTTGATAACCCCTTTTTCTACCAGGGGAATGATGCCATCTGACAACATCTCAGTATGCACGCCAAGATTCTTATGACTATGTAAATTCTGCAATACCTGGTCGGGTATGCTCCCGATACCCATTTGCAGCGTGGCGCCATCTTCAATTAATGAAGCCACATTTTGCCCGATCTTTACAATCGCTTCCGTCGTTTTGGCGGAATAATTGACTTCCGGCAGATCGCTTTCATGCCAGACCAATGCATCGATCTTTCTTACATGCAAAAAACCATCACCATGGGTGCGGGGCATTTTGGGATTTACCTGCGCAATAATAGTAGTTGCCATTTCTACGGCTGCTTTGGCTATATCCACCGACGTACCCAGCGAACAATATCCGTGTATATCGGGTGGTGAAACTTGTATCAGAGCTACATCCACCGGTAATAATTTCTTTCTGAACAATAGCGGTATCTCGCTGAGAAATATCGGAACATAGTCCCCATCATTACTGTTTGCCACGGCCCTTGTATTGGCGGACACAAACAGCGAATTAAAGAAAAAACTTTTTCGGTATTCGGGCTTAAAAAAATCGATCTCACCCATATTAGTAATACTCACCAATTCGACGTTCTCCAATTCATTATGCCGGGCCTGGAGACTTTTGATCAAATGTACCGGCGTGGCAGCGCTGCCATGAATAAAAACCCTGTTCCCTGACTGAACCAATCTTAACGCTTCGTCCGCGGTAGTGTAGTTGACCATTTATTAATTTTTTGCAAATGTCATCATTCCTGTTTACAAATAAGTTGATAGCAATTAGGCCAAAAATATTCAACAAATGATAAAAATCATTCACCGGAACAAAATTTATCCATAAGCCGGGTCTCCCTTAATACCTATTCGCCACTTTCTTGCTAATCAGCCATCCAGTGATAAAATGATACTTTAACATATTTGACCAATATCATTCGTTTTGCTGAGGGCTGTCATTAATGCACAGTTTGGGAGCTATTACCTTGCGAATATTAACTCAAGCAAAATAAATTTTATGAATAACACAGGTAAAATAGTCGTTGCCGCAGCAGCAGGGATAGTTGTTGGCGCCATTTTAGGAATTTTATTCGCACCCGAAAAAGGTAGTGAGACCAGAAAGAAAATGACTGACGAGGGAAAGAAATTTTACGACGACGCAAAAGACAAATTTCGAAAGGGCAAAGAAAAATTCAGCGATTTGAAAGAAGACATTGAACAGAAGATAAAAGAAAAAGCAGAAGCATTCGCGTAAAAGCAGGCAAATACCATTGACTGATAACTAAAAACGTAGGAAATGGAAAGAGTATTTTCCAAAGTTGAAGAATTGGCAGATAACGCAAAAGAATACGTAAACACAAGGATCGAATCGCTAAAATTAAATGCCGCAGAAAAAAGTTCGGTCATTATTGCGAATGGTGTCGCCCGGATAGTAGTGGCCATTGTATTCCTTTTTTTTATCGCCCTGGCCAGTATTGCATTATCACTCGTGTTAGGCGAATGGCTTGGAAAAATATGGGCTGGATTCCTGGTCGTTGGTTGCTTTTACTTATTCCTGGGGATTATTATTTGGTTCGGAAGAGGAAAATTTATTCGTGTACCTGTTATGAATGCACTTATTCAACAACTATTCAAACACGATGAAGAAATTTAGTAGTATAAAAGAATTGCAACCCGAAAAAAAACGAATACAGCAACACCAGCGGGAACTGGAAACCAGGATACGGGGCAATTGGAGTGACCTAAAGGAATCGGTGAAACCTGTAAACATTGCCAAAGACGCCTTCAGCACCATGATAAGAAATAAAACAAGAGAAAGTTTGAGTAGCAGCAATATCATAAAAGGCGTCTTATCCATTGGGGCCGCACTACTGGTTAAAAGAGTTGTAAAAAAGGCCGGAAAGAGATTGGGCCGGCTTTTTCGAAAATAATGCGGTCTTTTATTACGACCAAACTAAGTTTTGAAATTGCGCATTTAGTTGCAAACTCTAAAAATAAAAATCATGTCACTTGATTTTGAAAAATACGCCGCCAAAGGAAATGAATTTGTTCGCCTGGTAGCTGACGAGCTGGAGGTATCCCGTGAGAAAGCTGGAAGGATCATACGTTCGGTATTTCATGCATTGCGAAATCGCCTGAGTCATGAAGAATCGTTCCAGTTGATGGCACAGTTGCCAATGGTACTAAAGGGTGTGTATGTCGACGGTTGGAATTTTGATAAAGACCTTGACCGTATCAGGCACATAAATGATTTCCTGGATGAAATAAGAACAGAAGATGGAGGCCAGGCAGTTTATGATTTTGGCGACAATACAAGAGCAAGTACCGCTGTCGCCTGCGTTTTTAAAGCATTGAATTATTTTGTTTCAGAAGGTGAAATGAATGACATCATGGACGTAATGCCCGCCGAATTGAGAAAGTATATTAAAGAAAGTATTGCTGGCAAGGGTGTCGTATTATAATAGTTGTATTCAAAACTTGCAGGTCAATAGCCAGGATTCCCGGTTAACAAATTTGCGCCAGCAAAACCGTGCTGAATTACCCAAACGCAGTGAGCGAAACTGCATTCCCGGCAAATTATCTTTCGTTTCTGCCCAACATCAGGCAGGGAGTTGACGCTGGTCAGCCAGAACCTTGTCTACATTGAGGGAACTTAGCGATTTGCTAAAAGAAATAAACAGCAAATTGTTTATGCCTCATACCACTTCCCATAAAAAGGAAACGTCCCAACATTTCGAAGCGCTTTTTGAATATGCCATGATGGGCATTATTATTACAGACAGCTCCGGGAAAATTGGCGCCGTCAATCCTTATGCATTGAGGGAGTTTGGCTATACAGAAAAGGAATTGATTGGTAAAGAAATCGAGATATTGATACCCGGTCGCTTTCATAAGAAGCATATTTCACACCGGCAATCCTATATGCAAGACCCTCAAAACCGGCCAACGGCAGATGGTATGGATCTGTTTGCCATCAAAAAGGATGGTACCGAATTTCCGGTAGAAGTTTGCCTGGCGAATTACCATACCAACGGGGATCAATTCATAATCGCTTTTATCAGTAATATAAGCGCCCGGAAAAAAACAGAAGAAGAAATTAAAAAACTAAATGATCAATTAGAGGCTACTGTTAAACAGCGTACCAGCGATCTGAATAAAACGCTCGGTCAACTAAAAATTTCCAGCGACCGGTTAGAGGACCTGCTATCTTTTCAAAAAGCAGTACTTGATAATGCAGGTGCGATGATCATAGCTACAGATGAAACTGGTATTATTATACTCTTTAACCCCGAAGCAACCTCCCGTATCGGGTATAGTGAATCAGATGTTATTAATAAGCACACTCCTGTATTATTTCACGACAAAACCGAGATAGCTAAAAAAAGGCAAAAATTATTGCTTGCTTTTGGAATTACCGTACAGGACGACTTCGCGGTATTGGTAGAAAAATCCAGGAGAAATATTCATGAGGAAGAGCAATACACCTTCATAAGAAAAAATGGGACTTGCTTTCCAGTTTCCCTGACGGTCACCGCCATCAGGGATAATGTCGGGGAAATCACGGGTTTTATGGGGGTAGCTATTGATATCTCTGAAAGGAAAAAAGCGGAAGAAGATCTGCTGGTATCGCTAAAAAAAGAAAAGGAACTCAGCGAATTGAAAACAAGATTCGTTTCCATGGCTTCCCATGAATTCAGAACTCCGCTGAGTACTGTTCTGTCATCCGCCTATTTAATAGAAAAATATACTTCGGTTGAAGACCAGCCGAAACGGGAAAAACATCTGCGCCGGATCATTACATCGGTAAGTATGCTGACAGACATTCTCAACGATTTCCTGAGTGTAGGAAAGATTGAAGAAGGAAAAATACAAGTTCGGCTGACTGAATTCAATATCCACGATCTCCTTAAAACGACGATCGGGGAAATCAGGAATACATTTAAAAAACAGCAAAAAATTCATTATGAACATAATGGCAATGCGAAGGTGTTGTTGGATGCCTCGCTGTTAAAACACATCATCATGAATTTAATTTCCAACGCCAGTAAATTCTCGTCCGAGACGAGCGCCATTGAAGTAAAAACAACCGGTCATGAACATCATGTCATCCTTTCGGTAAAAGATCACGGCATAGGGATTTCAAAAGACGACCAAAAACACCTGATGGAACGCTTTTTTAGGGGAAGCAATGCCAGCAATATCCAGGGTACCGGCCTGGGTCTGCACATTGTTTCCAAATATGCGGAGCTGATCAATGGCAAGGTGGAATGTAAAAGTGAACTCGAAAAGGGCACCGAATTTATAGTCACGTTCTCTACAAAAACAGCATGACATGAAAAAGATCTTACTCATAGAAGACAATGATGACATCCGCAGCAATACTGCGGAAATACTGGAGTTGTCCAATTATAAAGTGATCGTTGCAGAGAATGGAAAAACCGGCGTTGAAAAAGCGATTGAGCACACGCCGGATCTGATCATCTGTGATATCATGATGCCGGTATTGGATGGCTATGGAGTACTACACGCTGTACACAAAAATGAATGCATAAAGAATACACCTTTTATTTTTCTCACGGCAAAGACCGAACGGGATGATTTTCGCAAAGGCATGGAACTGGGAGCGGATGATTATATTACCAAACCATTCACCGGGACGGAGCTATTGAATGCCGTAGACAGCCGCCTGAAAAAGATAGATTTACTAAAAAAGGAGTTATCTCCCGGTCTTGAAGGCCTTGATCATCTAATGCAGGCTTCTATGGGCAAGAAGGCTCTTCACTCGCTGACGGAAGATCGAAATATTAATAAGTACAAAAAGAAACAGACCATTTATTCTGAAGGCAATCATCCCAACAGGCTCTACTATGTATTAAAAGGAAAAGTAAAAGCGTACAAAACGAATGATGATGGTAAAGAACTGGTAACAGATCTTTTCAGCCGGGGAGATTTCCTGGGATACGTATCCTTGCTGGAAGGCGTTGTCTATAAGGATACGGCGGAAGCACTGGAGGAAACCGAGCTGGCCATCATTCCCAGTGAGGATTTTGACGAACTGGTCAGTACCAATAGTGAGGTGGCAAAAAAATTCATTCAATTGCTGGCCAAAAATGTCTCTGAAAAAGAACAGCAGCTGTTAGGAATGGCTTATAATTCGCTTCGGAAAAAAGTAGCGGATGCATTATTAATGTTGCAAAACAAATACCAGGATAAGCAGGACGAAAAATTTACGATAGATATCAGCCGTGAAAGCCTGGCCACTATTGCGGGTACCGCTACCGAATCACTCATCCGTACGCTCAGCGATTTCCGGAATGAAAAGCTGATTGATATAAAGGAAGGGAACATTGCTATAATCAATCAGAAAAAACTGGAACAATTGCTTAACTAAAAGCGCCTGGAATACTATTCCAAACGCTTTATCATATTAGCTTATCCTCTGCTTATAAAACCCCGTTTATTTTAAAATGGTTTGACATCACCCTTACTCAATAATATATTTTCTTTTAGCATATTTTTTACGATCATCCGTCCATACTCATGACCCAGGCTTTCTGAACTGGCAGGATCAAAAGATCTTGTTTGAACGGAATACACTAATTTTTGAGTACTCATATCGTACAAATTACTTTCCCAAAAATATTTGGTATCAGTGACATAATACCCAGGCTCATAGATACGTCGATATAAAACTGTTCTATATCCCCAGAAGCGGTTGTAATAATAACCATAGGGAGAAAAGTACAGATCGCCGGGAACATATCTGCTTTCCTTTTTCTTGTCCAGTAATACAATAGTAATAACGGCATCTACGCCACTATTCTTGAGTTTATCGATAGCAGGTTCCTCATCCATCTGGTCGAAAGCTTTAAGGCCATATTCCTGCAGCGAGGATACAGCATTGTATCCCAACTCCTTCAGGTCACCAACAAAATGATTTTCCATATTTTCCTGTATCGAACGGTCGTTTTCACGAATAAGTGCCAATACCAATACTTTATTATATTTTGGAACAATGGCGTTATCGGCTTTCCATGATGAAGTTATCTTTGAGGTGCTACATCCTGCAGCGATCAGTAACAAGACTACAGCTATCCGGCTTATCTTTTTCATGATTCTTTTGTTTGTGAATTCAGGGACAAGTTATCGGCAAAAAAAGTGCAGGAGAATGACCGCCATCATTGAAGAAAGAGATGGTCATCAGCGGTGGCTTTCGGCAGATTCTGCGGCAGACCTTTAAAAGCCAACTCGGCTAGGGAATTTAATTTCTTCTCGTCCATCCGAATTTTTCGTAGATATCTTCATAATATACTACCCGGCCTGTTGAATCGATACCCGCAGGGTTATACCATACCAATACCGGCATATTTACATCCGCCCGAACAATGATCGGCGCCTGGTTGCGCAGGCAACCCTTTTGTTCCAGTGTATCTATGGCTATTTGATTGTTCTTTAAAACAAGATGCCCGAGATCCATTGGCTTCTCCATCCGCATGCAGCCATGACTGAAATACCGTTTATTCAACATAAACATACTTTTATTCGGAGTATCATGGAGGTAAACACCAAACGGATTATAGAAATTCAATTTTAATAAGCCCAATGCATTATCGCAACCGGTGCTTTGCCTGATAATAAAAGGAAAATAGCTCCTGCTGTAGGCATGCCAATTGATGGAATAAGGATCCATAATTTTTCCAGCCTTATTTAAAACCTGGTAACTACCGGCATCTATATAACCAGGATCTTTCTTGATAGCAGGCAATAGTTCTTTAGTGGCGATACTGTAAGGTACATGCCAATAGGGATAAAGGATCACCTGGTCCACCTTACTTAACAAGGTAGGCGTAGGAGTAGACCGCTTACCCACAACCATCCGCATCTCAAGAATAATTTCCTGGCTACGGTAAACTTTTAAATAAGCGGAGGGAATATTAACAACAATTACTGTTTGGTTCCTGGTAAAGTAATATAACCATCGGTAATAGTTGATGGAAAGATCTAGTTGTTGTAAACGAACAGCTATGGGGATGTTCATTTCCCTCAGGATGGTGCTACGCAACACCCCATCCGCCATCAGGTTAAATTGCCGCTGTGCCTCTTTAACTTTTAGTTTCAGGATGCTTTCAGGATAGGCCTTATCTGCTGAATCAATAATTCCTAGTTGGTACAGTTTTAAAATCAAAGGACGGTTCGTTCGGTCAACTTTGTTTGATTGAAGGGTTATTTCTTTGAAATTACTGTCCGCCATTATGGAAAGAAACCACCTTATGTTACTTTCCATGACAGGAATTTCTGGCAATGGTGGTGATAGGTGTGCATGCAATAATATTAATTCACCGTTAGAAATGTGGTCAGCGAGTAGGGCTGGAATATCACCGCATCCGGGTTCGTAGGCCAAGCCATTGTACCCCAGGGCAGGTTTAGTATTGCCATGAGCAATATCGCTGTAAAAATCAATAGCGGTTTTTGTAATCCTCAGTTCCGCCTCAAGAGAATCATTTAAATTTTGGAAACGAAAGCCGGCGGCATTGGCAATAAGCTCAATATCATTTATTGGATAATCTTTCTCCCGCAGACCCAAAGCCGCAGAGTGTTTGATTAGTCCATGTAAAATTTCACCTTGAACTTTGTTTTTACCCTGGACCCACGCAGGCTGGTAATTAAGCCGGGAATAAAATTCATTTATCCCGGGCGACCTGTTATCCAAAATATATTGGCGTAACTGCAGGGATGTAATTTGGGCAACCGATGAAATACTCCAGATCCATCCAAGTAAAATGACAAGACCTGCCTTCCAATTGTTTTTCTCCACTACTAGTAAATATTTTCTGACAGGTAACTATTAAATGCCGACTTTAATTTACCAAAATGCTCTTCCGCGGCCTTTACCCCATGCCGGAGCTTTTTTAATTTTCTTTCCACCTGCTTCACGATCGCACCATCTTCAAATACTTCCCTCGTCAACAAACCATCAAACTCTGCAATATCATTTCGAAGCAACCCGATCAGCTCATCAGCTCTTATAAATTCGCTGTAAAAATTTTCCACATCATTCAGCAAATTCTTATCAAAGTTCGCATTCAGAACCTCTGAGAGCCTGTTTTTAAGGTGAATATTTTCTTCCATCACAAAGCCCAGCAATCGTTTCCACGTGTCACTTTCATATTTTAATTGTCCCAACGTCACTTCAGACATACAAAAGTTTTTTGTGTATTTGATATCTGTAATCATCCTTGAAAGGATATTTATATTTCATAGTAACTTATTGCTACTAATATTATTCACTACCATCCCGCAGTCTTTAGAATTCCTATCAATAAGAGTTCTGGCAATGGTCATCATAACCATATAAATGACAATCAATTTAATCGCACGCAAAAATCAAAACCACTGAAACTCCCCTTACCCAGTTTACTACTATCAAAATAGTTTGATACAAAAAGGCCCCGCCACCCTATGTGACAGGGCTTTAAGCCATACAGTAGCTGGCTTATTTAACAGCGATATTTTTCGCTGCAGGTTTCTTAGCTTCCTCTTTACGGGGCAAGGAAATCTTCAACACACCTTCTTCGTACTTTGCTTCAATTTTCTCTTTATTGATCTCCTCAGGTAGTGTGAAACTCCGGCTGAAAGATGTATAGTTATACTCTTTCCGGGTAAATTTTTTATCCTTTTCCTCCCTGGTTTCTTCTTTTTCACTGCTGATGGTAAGCATATTGCCATCCACATCAATTTTAAAATCTTCTTTTTTCAATCCGGGTGCGGCCAGCGATACCAGGTAATCATTTTTTTGCTCAGTGATATTTACAGCCGGCACATTCATAGTTTTGGCCAACAAACCGCCATTGTCAAACCACTCATTCCAGGGTTTGAAAAAATCATCAAATACAGACGGCATTCTTTCACTTACTTTTGATAATGCTTGGGTTCCCATATAGTCCTCCTTGTTTTTTAAAGTTTTGAATTATTGTTTGCAGAACAAATGTATTTCCCAACGCCGGGGCAATCAAAGACGATGGTCAGTTGGATCAATGAGACTCGTCAGTCAGGACATATTGTTTGGACTTAACTTTATCAGTAGAAAAATGACATTCCGGGCAGGAAAGAATAAAAAAAATTATCATGAACTGGCACAAACTAAGCATACCTGAAGTTTTTGAATTGTTGGGTACTAGTCAGCAAGGTTTAAGTGGAATGGATGCTGGTGAAAAGCTGTTGAAATTTGGACCGAACGAACTGGAAGAAGGTAAAAAGAAAAGTATAGCTGGTATGCTACTGACCCAATTCAAGGATGTAATGATCCTGATCCTGCTGGGTGCGGCCATTATATCAGGTGTTATTGGTGATCTTACCGATACTATCGTTATCCTTATTATCGTACTATTAAATGCGGTGATCGGCTTTTTCCAGGAATACCGTGCTGAAAAAGCCATGCAGGCACTAAAGCAAATGTCTGTTACACAAGCCCGGGTATTGCGGGATGGAAATATTACCTGGTTGCCGGCTACGGCACTGGTACCGGGTGACATGGTTTTATTAGAAGCGGGTAATGCAGTGCCGGCGGATATACGGATCAGTGAATCCATTAACCTGAAAATGGAAGAAGCCGCATTAACTGGTGAATCTCATGCTATAGATAAAACGTCCGATCCGCTGGAAGCAGATGATCTGCCCATTGGTGACCGAAAGAACCTGGCATTCAAAGGCACGTTTGTCACGTATGGCCGCGGTAGTGGCTTGGTGATCGCTACCGGAATGCAAACGGAACTTGGGCGTATCGCTAAAATGCTACAGGAAGAAGAAACGCTGACTCCACTGCAACAACGCATGGCCTCCTTTGGAAAAAAACTTTCTATCCTGGTGTTGTTTTTATGCGTCATATTTTTTGTGGCGGGTTGGTTGAGGGGCGAGGAAGTAGTGAAAATGGTGCTTACCAGTATTTCATTGGCAGTCGCCGCCATTCCGGAAGCATTGCCTGCCGTTATTACTATTTCCCTTGCGTTGGCTGCCAAAAGAATGATCCGGTTCAACAGCCTTATCAGGAAATTACCAGCCGTAGAAACATTGGGCTCTGTTACCTATATCTGCACGGATAAAACCGGAACGCTTACAAAAAACAAAATGTATGCGGAACAGGTATTTGTCAACAAGCAATTATATGAAAGAAATTCCTTATCCCCTATCAAAGACCAGGAAGATGTCATGTTGTTATTGCATGCGTTTGCATTGAATAATGATGCGGTGGAGGATGGCGAACAGATCATTAAAGGCGACAGCACTGAGATAGCATTGATGGAAGTGGCCAGGGAACAAAATATTTCGCCTTCGGTATGGCCAAGGCTGGCAGAACTCGTTTTCGATGCTGACAGAAAGTTAATGACGACCTTTCATCCCTACGGAGATAAAATTATTTCATTCACGAAAGGCGCACCTGACATTTTACTGAACCGATGTGTTAATATTAATATAGATGAATTGCAGCAACAGGTAGATGAGATGGCAGCCAAAGGACAACGTGTTTTGGGTTTTGCCTATCGCTATTGGGATTCGCTGCCCGGGACCACCGATAGTGAACTGCACGAATATGATCTGCAATTTTTAGGACTCGCCGGCATTATTGATCCACCCAGGGAAGAAGCAGCTGAAGCGGTAGCACAGTGTAAAACCGCCGGTATCGTACCGGTGATGATAACCGGCGATCACCCGCTTACTGCAAAAACAATAGCGCAGCGGATCGGGATTTTAAGCAACGAACATGATATCGTGATGACGGGCCAGCAACTTGCAGCGTTGGATAATGATAGTTTTTTAGACAGGGTTGAAAAAATAAAAGTGTATGCGCGGGTGTCACCCGAACAGAAACTCCAGATCGTAAAAATGCTGCAACAGAAAGGCCACTTTGTAGCTATGACAGGAGATGGTGTAAATGATGCCCCATCACTAAAAAGGGCCAACATTGGTATTGCGATGGGTATTACGGGTACCGATGTTTCTAAGGAAGCCGCTCACATGATATTGATGGATGATAATTTCTCGACCATTGTAAAAGCCATCAGGGAGGGAAGAAGGATTTATGATAATATTCTCAAGTTTATTAAGTACCTGATGACAACCAACTCCGGCGAGTTGTGGACTTTACTGTTGGGGCCAATGATCGGTTTGCCCGTGGCGCTATTGCCCATCCATATTTTATGGATCAACCTTGTCTCAGATGGTCTGCCGGCGATTTCACTATCCTTTGAAAAAGCAGAGAAAGATATTATGACAAGACCTCCGCGATCGCCACAGCATAATGTTTTTTCCGACGGCAGGGGGCTGCATATGATCTGGGTAGGAATGCTGATGGCAGGAATCGCTTTATCCCTGCAGGGATGGGCGATCAGAAACGGGTTACACTGGCAAACCATCGTCTTTAATGTTTTGTGTTTATGCCAGTTGGGTCATGTGTTGGCCATTCGTTCTGAAAGACAATCCTTTTTCGCACAGGGAATATTCAGCAATAAACCACTAATCGCCGCGGTATCGGTAGGTTTTATCCTCCAGTTCGGTATTACGTATATTCCTTTTTTACAACCCATTTTTAAAACGGAATCGTTAACACTGAATGAATTCATCCTGGTCGGCGCCGCATCTTCGCTTGTATTTTTTGCGGTTGAAGTTGAAAAATTGATTTCCAGGAAAAGAAGAAATATTCGTTAAAGAAAAGGATACAGCCATTTACAGAAAGTCATGCTTTTTAGATTTGAAGATCGGATCGGTATAAAACAAAGTGGACACTTTTCTTTCTCCTCGCTTTTTTGAGACTCTTTTTCGCCGTTTGTCCTCCGTCCTTTTCGGCCAGATTGGAATTACAGGAGCAACAGTCTTTACTGTAATTTTTTCAGACCGTTCCATAGATAAGTTATTGCTCATATACTCCACTTTTCTTACCGCGAATATCGAATGAAGGTTTCGGTCAGAAAATGATAGCCGTCAATTCTCTCAATGAGATCGGTCAATATTTCGGTATTATCCCGCTTATGATGATGGTTAGAGTGGGATGAACGAAAATTTCTTTCCGTTTATTATTTTTCACCTGATTACCATTTCAATCCGTGTCTATCCATTGAGGTAGAGTTTCTCATAATATTCTATTGCCATCCGTTTACTGTCAAAGAGGGGGATGATATCTTTCATTCCATTTTTTACAATGGATAACCATCCGGCCGGATCATCGTAATACATGGGTATAATTTCGTTTTCCAACAGATCGTACAAACTATTGGCGTCCGCCTCATCCTGCTGATGCACCTGTAAGCGTGGATCAGCGGGTGGGATAATAAAGCTGTTAACTGTATCCTTCGCAAATTCCGGGAACCATCCATCAGGGATCGATACATTCACGGCGCCATTCATAGCGGCAGACATACCGCTGGTTCCGGACGCCTCGTGGGTGATCCGGGGAACATTCAACCATACATCGGCGCCCTGTTTCAGCAGTTTGGATAATTTCATTTCATAGCCGGCAAGAATGGAGCAATTCGTATAGATTTTGCAGAGGTTAACAATTTTATCAAATAAGGCAATAGCTGTATAGTCCATGGGATAAGGTTTCCCGGCCCAGATGATCTGTATTGGTCGGTTAACATTAGTAACGAGTTGTTGAAACCGATCCATATTGGTCAGCAATAACTCTGGTCTTTTATACCCGCCAAAACGTTTGGCGAAAACAATCGTCACAATATTCTCATCATAAATTTCACCATCCTGGTCGGCGACTTCTTCAAACAAAAGATGTTTACAAAGTTTTTTCCTTTTTACTAATCCTTCATCATCATTATCGGCTAATGCCTTATACAATTCCCCATCGGCCCAATACGAAAAACTTTGCGCATTGGTTATCGGAATAATGTTACAAGTATTTTGAGATGCCTGCGATATCCTGCATAACGCCTGGTGGTGCAGTTTCGACACTCCATTGGCAATACCCGACAGCCGGATGGCTGTAAGCGTATGATCCAACCTGCCGTTTTCCGTGTGCGCAATTTCTTTTACTTCTTCCAACGTAGCACCACCAAAGAAACCCAGTTTGTCCAATAATGAAATATCCGTTCTTTCATTACCTCCGGGCTCGGGTGTATGATTGGTGAATACCAATTTTTTTTTGACTTCCTCCACATTTTTATAACGCATCCAAAGGTGAAAGGCAAGTGGAAGCGCATGAGATTCATTGAGGTGATAGGTATCCGGTCGCCAGTTTAATTTTTCCAATAGCCTTCCGCCACCTTCTCCGAGCAGAATGGCGGCGGCGATTTTTGTTTCTGGATTTGAATCGTATAATTTGTGGCAAATAGTTTTTGACAGGTAATCGTTTTCGGGAATATCAGTACTCAGAAAAAAAACAGGAGCCGTTTTAAACACTTCAGGCGGCAGATACCAGGCCGTTACAAAAACGTCAGATCCTGAAATCCTGATCGTAAATTTTATATCCGTTTTTTTTAAAAAACCATATACTTTTTCCTGGAACAATACATCCATGGCTTGATCCGGCTTTCGGACCTGGTCATAATAACCATATTTCCATAAAATGCCGATACCGACCATATTCTGCTTCAATTCATAAGCGCTGCGCATATGCGAACCAGCTAGAAAACCCAATCCGCCGGCATAGGTTTTTAACGGCTGGTGAATACCAAACTCCATGGAGAAATAAGCCACTCTTTTTTTAAAGTCAGGGCTGATGTCGTATGGATGAGTGAAGGAAAAACTCATGGAAGCAGATCAAAATGAAATATCAGTAAACAACGATCCTTGTGTGCGGGTTTTTTGCAGGCTGATCTGATTTGGGTAGATATAAACGCAG
>JANOCH010000195.1:0-3151 GCA_031412015.1 Chitinophagaceae bacterium | reverse complement strand
AATACCAGTCTGAGCCTGAACCATTCATGAAGAACCGTCGGGTGTATCATGCCCGTGGAAAATTGTTGGGTGGATCGAGTTCCATTAACGGAATGATTTTTATTCGTGGCAATGCCATGGACTATGATAAGTGGGCAAAGGATCCAGGAATGGAATCATGGGATTATTCCCATTGCCTTCCTTATTTTAAAAAGTCTGAAAACAGAACCGCTGGGGCAAACTCCTGGCGTGGTGGTACTGGTCCTCTGCACCTGGAGACTGGGCCCGCGACCAACCCTTTGTTTAAAGCATTTTTTGATGCGGCCAGGCAAGCAGGCTATCCGTTGACAGACGATGTCAATGGATTCCAACAGGAAGGTTTTGGAATGTTTGACCGCAACATCAAAAATGGAAGGCGTTGGTCTGCTTCAACGGCGTATTTGCATCCCGTTTTGGGAAAACGAAAAAACCTGGAAGTAATCTGTGGTGCCCTCGTAACCAAAATTCTTTTCTCGGGGAAGCGTGCTGTCGGAGTAGAATTTTCGAAAGGAAATAATTTGGAAAGGATCACAGCAGGTGAAGTCATTTGCTGTGGAGGCGCCATTAATTCGCCCCAGGTACTTCAGTTGTCAGGAATAGGAGATCCTGAAGTTTTGAAATCCGCAGGAGTTGAAGTGCTACACGAACTTCCAGGTGTAGGACAAAATTTACAGGATCATTTGGAGGTATATATCCAATACGCCTGCAAAAAACCGGTAAGCGTATGGCCGGCATTGAAATGGTACAACAAACCCTGGGTTGGTTTGCAATGGATGTTATTTAAAAAAGGGCCTGCTTCCACCAATCACTTCGAGGGAGGAGGATTTATAAGAAGTAATGACACGGTGGCCTATCCTAACCTCCAGTTTCATTTTTTGCCAGTGGCTATCCGATATGACGGCACTTCTCCATCAGGAGGTCATGGCTACCAGGTTCATGTTGGCCCCATGAATTCTGATGCCCGTGGATCTGTCTCAATTAAGTCATCAGATCCAAAAGAAAAACCAGCTATAAGGTTTAATTATCTTTCTACCGAACAGGATCGCAGGGAATGGGTTGAAGCTATCCGTTGTGCCCGGAAAATCCTGAATCAGCCGGCGATGAATGAATTTAACGGTGGGGAACTTTCACCCGGACCTGCCGTTGATACCGACGAGCAAATACTGGATTGGGTCAAACGTGATGCAGAAACTGCCTTGCATCCATCCTGTACTTGTCGAATGGGTACGGATAAGCTATCTGTTGTAGATCCGCTAACCTTACGTGTTCATGGCCTTGACGGTTTAAGGGTAGTAGATGGAAGTGTCATGCCCTATATAACGAATGGTAACCTGTATGCTCCCATTATGATGATCGCAGAAAAGGCGGCCGATATCATTTTAGGAAATCAACCGTTGAAACCTGAAAAAATTGATTTTTATAGAAAGCCAGGCTAAACTCCCCGCTCAACTTTTTTAAATATAGATTGGTGTTAAGGAATGCGGGCAAAAGAAATGGCTACCAAGTTTGCCAAAATTTAATTTCACTATTTTTCTTTGTGGTATTTCAAAGGTTGCAGCCGCTACCATAATCGGCGATCTTAAATCTTTAGCTATGAATACTACCCAAATATTTGATGACAGTGGATTTTAGCCATTGAGGCAGATAAAATCAAATCACTTTAAAAGTGGTCCCGGCGAGCCTAAGTTCGAACTTCTTTGCAAAAGACCTCCAAACGTTCGCGGAAACTTTCATTTTGCTATAAACTTGCTGACAACAGCTTTAAAAATATGTTTTTACACACAGTTTAGATTACACTCCCGAAGTTTTAGTCGAAGCGTATTTCTTTAATTATCGACTCAGCCTCTACCGAGATTACTGTGTCATCATTATTGGTTGTCCAAAAAAATAACCTGTAAATAAATTCATTACTTCGAAACAAATATTCCGTATGTGAAGTATAGACTTTGTTTATTGAATTGGTTTGCTGATATTTTAATTTGTAAACATCTTTAAAACCAGATTTAATCATTTCAGCACTTAAAACTTTAACATTCAAATTTTCTTTTAATTGAGCTTTAATGACATTTAGAAATACGGTATCTGGTGCGCCAGCCTTATACTGCAAACACAAGGTTGAATAAAATGGCTGAATGATAGTATGTGCTTTGTAAAGAGTTTTGGGTTTTGTTTTGGCGACGCTGAGCTTTACATATTGTATAAATTTTGTGTCTACGTCCCTATAATACTTTTTCTTGAATGGCTGAAAACAGTAATCTCCAAATAATTGAATTTTCATTGGTGGCGATGCCTGTTCATAATAATTATAACCATCAATCATTTTTATTGAGGATAACTTATTCGTTACATTGCAAGACACGAAAATGATTAGTGACAAAATAATGAGAATGTTACGTTTCATTTGTTTAAAAATTTCTGGCAACACCTTTATTGGTGTATCATACGCTATAACTCAAAATGCCTGGTTCGCAGACGCAATCGCGAGTTACGTGCGTTAAATCTTCTCCAGGCATAAATTCCCCGCACGCCGTTCATGTTGAATAATATTCCAGAAGCGTACATGCTGAAAGTCAAAAATAAGATATGCGGAAGGAGGGTATTGTACAAAACCTGACAAACAGGCAAACCTGGCCGTCAGCAAGTAAAAGAAGGTCATACGGAATGACTTCGTCCTTATATAGCTTTGTTTTAGGCACATTTTCTATTTGCGCTTTGAACATTTTCTGAGATCTGTGTTGTTATATTTTTATCGTGCTGGCCTGACCTTATTATAACTGACCAAAAATGGACAATTACACCGTTATTGAACTTTGTTGGCTAACTAGTTCCTTTTGCGAACCCAACGGTTTCTCTGTACAGTTGTGGCGACACATCCGCGTTAACCTTAAAGAATCTGCTGAAATAATATTCGTCTTCGTACCCAAGCTCCCAGGCAATTTCTTTAACGGTTTTATTGGTAAGATATAACTCTCTCTTGGCTTCGATCACGATTCGTTCATTAATGAGGCTTGAAATGGTCTTATTAAAATGAGATTTGGTGATCTTAGCCAATGCCTTTGGAGAAATATACAGCATCTCAGCATATTCGTTTGGCGAATGCTTGGTCTTAAAATTTTCTTCAATGGCGTCCTTT
>JANOCH010000194.1:0-2709 GCA_031412015.1 Chitinophagaceae bacterium | reverse complement strand
CAGCGGAGCCGGCGCGGAATGGGAATCACCTGACGGAACCATCTCTCCCCTTTTATACCACGCGGCGGCAGTTCTACTTCGCACCCTTCGCGGGCGGCGTCCAATCCGCTGGCATCACCGGTAGTCAATACAATGTATTATTTAGTTATAAGGGATGCCATCAATTGTGAATATCTCGATTCGGTCGAAGTGGCGGTAAGACCTGACGCAAATTTTTCAGTGAACGCTCCCGGCCAGATTTGCAAAGATGGATCTCTACAACTGAGTGCAGCAGGTGGTGACATTTATTCCTGGTTGCCTGCGTCTGGACTAAGTAACGCAACCATAGCCAATCCCGTGGCCTCGCCATCAACGACAACAGACTATACGGTTACAATCACAGAAAGCACCTGCAATCAAACGCAATCCTTAACTACGCGGTTGACCATAATGCCGTCCCCTGTGATAAATGCTGTCAAATCAAATGATATTGACTGCAGCAACGACAGAAGCCAACTAAACGTTTCGGGCGCCAGCCAATACTCATGGTCACCTGCAACTACATTGAGTAATTCTTCTATATCAAATCCGGTAGCCACCCCATTAACCACGACTGAATACGTAGTGGAAGGTATTGACGCATTAGGGTGTAAAGGTTACGACACAATTACAGTAAAAGTAAATAACGTCAATCGGGGAGGTTACCTGATGCCCAATGCTTTTACTCCCAATAATGACGGGTTAAACGATTGCTATGGTATTAAATACTGGGGTGTTATTGAAGAATTGGAATTTAGTATTTTTAATCGTTGGGGAGAAAGAATATTCTATACCAGGAATGTTGGACAATGCTGGGATGGTACCTATAAAGGCACTAAACAGGATGGGGGAGTCTATGTTTATATGATCAGGGCTAAAACTACCTGTCAAAGCGAGGTTTTCAGAAAAGGCACGGTTGTATTGGTCCGGTAATACTGGTAATTTTTTTTAGGCTCCTTATAACATCATAAACGCAATCAAGAAATCAACCTCCGTTGTTATGGAGGGCCTTCCGTATACTTTTCCCTTTTAAAATAACTATTGCATCGGGGTTCGCTGCAAACCGGTAATTTTGCGAAATTCTAAAAATTTTATGAAAGTAGTCATATTCGCCGGAGGACTGGGCACACGTATAGCTGAGGAAACCGATACACGGCCAAAACCCATGGTAGAGATCGGGGGGAAGCCGATCATATGGCATATCATGAAGATATATGAAAAGTACGGCCACAATGAGTTTGTTGTTTGTCTTGGATATAAAGGCTATTTGATCAAGGAGTATTTTATGAATTATTATATGCATAATTCAGATGTGACGATCGACCTGGCAAAAAACAAGTTTGATATACATACCAGCAATGCCGAATCTTTTAAGGTTACGCTTGTTGACACAGGTTTAAATACGAAGACAGCAGGAAGGTTAAAAGCAGTTCAAAAATATGTGGAGGGTGAAGATTTTATGCTGACCTACGGCGATGGCGTTTGCGACCTGGATATTAATAAATTGATCGATTTTCATAAAGCAAGTAATAAAATCGCCACGGTAACGGCCATCCAGATGGATGCCCGTTTTGGCGGTATGGACCTGGATGATAATGGTAAGGTCATTTCTTTCAGAGAAAAGGCAAAGGACGAGAGTAAATGGATAAATGGTGGCTTTTTTGTACTATCTCCCGGAGTGTTCAAATACCTTGATGGCGATATGCAGGATGTTATGTGGGAAGATGAGCCATTGGAAAGGCTGACTAATGATGGGCAACTGGCAGCTTATCGTCATAAAGGATTTTGGAAATGCATGGATGCTTTAAGAGACAAAATTGAATTGGAATCCCTCTGGCAAAACAAAAAGGCAAAATGGAAGGTTTGGTAATGCTGCAGCAACTGCGTACGTTTTACAATAATAAGAAGGTATTTATTACCGGTCATACAGGTTTCAAGGGAACCTGGTTGTTGGCTATGTTGCGTCAACTTGGCGCAACGGTAAAAGGCTATGCACTTGCGCCTGAAGATTCAAAGCCATTTCACGATCTTTTTTCTTCTTATGACCTATGCGAAAGTATTATTTCTGATATCAGGAACAGGGAAAGGCTAAGATCAGAAATCAATTCATTTCAGCCGGATTATATTTTTCACCTGGCGGCCCAACCATTGGTCTTACGGTCATATGAGATCCCGGCGGAAACTTTTGAAATAAATGTTGCCGGTACGGCCAATCTTTTGGAAATGGTTAAAGGGCTGGGGAAAAAATGTTCTATCGTAGTCGTTACCACCGATAAAGTATATGAAAATAAAGAACAAAATATTTTGTATAAAGAGGGAGATAGATTGGGCGGGTATGATCCATATAGTGCCAGTAAAGCTTGTACGGAAATAGTGGTTGATTCATTTCGGACATCTTTTTTTAATACAGGTAATTTTGAATCTCATCAAAAAGCGATAGCATCTGCCCGTGCCGGCAATGTCATAGGCGGGGGAGACTGGAGTAAAAACAGGATTATCCCTGATACGGCGAAAGCGCTGTTGAATGATGAAACAATAAAAGTGAGAAATCCGGATGCTGTTCGGCCATGGCAGCATGTATTGGAGCCATTAACGGGGTATCTCTTGTTGGGTGGTTTTTTATATGATAAGCCATTGATTTTTTCGGGCGCCTTTAATTTCGGGCATTATACAGAGGATCATTTAACAGTA